>CAYVVX010000047.1:13975-14460 GCA_964455315.1 uncultured Planctomycetales bacterium
GGTTTCCAACCTCTGCAATCTCAAATCCTCAGATCCCTCATCCGCTCCTGGACCGCCCCCCGCTCCCCGTGTGCCACCAGCCCCCCGCCGGTACGATCTCAAATCCTCAGATCCCTCTCCCTCGCCTGCTCCCGGTGTGGCACCGGCGTCTCGCCGGTGATCCGGTGTGGCACCGGCGTCTCGCCGGTGTTGCCGCGTGCCACCAGCCCCCCGCCGGTGCAATCTCAAATCCTCAGATCCCTCTTCATCCGCTTGTAGACCGCCCCCCGCCCGCCGCGGCAGCGCCAGCGCCGCCCGCACGCAGTCCGGCGGCGACCCCTCCACGATCACCACCTCCCCCATCGGCGCCCGCCGCCCGCGCCGCACCCGGATCTCCGACGACACCGTGTGCCCCTTCGCGCTCCAAGCCACCGCCGGCGCAAACACCTCCACCTCCACCCCGCACAACCCCCGCACCGCCTCCCACAAAGCCGCCAGCCCCGGCG
>CAYVVX010000048.1:0-5245 GCA_964455315.1 uncultured Planctomycetales bacterium
ACACCGCCCACCGGCGGCTCTCGCGGCTCTACTACACCGCCGGCAAGGCCCTGCTCAAGTGTGGGCGCGCCGAGGAGGCCTGCGCGGCGTTCCAGGAATCCGCCGCACTCGGCCCGCTGGGGCCCAGGCGACGCCTGTGGCATTCCCTGGCCATCGCCGCGCGCGTGTTCCGACCGCAGCCGGCCGAACCTTCACCCCCGCCGGCCGTGGCCTCGTGGTTCCGCGATCGCGATTAGACCGCCCCTTTCATCGAACCCGGTTATCGCCGCAGCGCCGCCGTCACCATGGCCTGGAGCGGCTGGAGCACGCTGTCGCCGATCTCGCCGCGGCGCGGATCGGTCTTCGGGTCGAACGGCACCACGATGGGAATGGGAATCTTCGCCAGCCGGGCGATGACCTCGGGATTGGTCTCCTCGGCCAGGGTGGCACCGTCAGGCCGGTATCCGTTGATCACCACCGCGGCGACCGGAAGCTGCCGCGTTCGGGCTGCCTCCAGCGTCAGCAGCGTGTGATTGATGGTCCCCAGGCTGGGGCGCGCGACCACCACCAGGGGCAGGGCGAACCGCGCCGCCAGGTCGGCCATGCTGGTCCTGGCGTCCACCGGGGCAAGCAGCCCGCCGGCACCCTCGACCACGCACCATGCCGCGCGGGCGCGGATGCGTTCCCAGGCTGAGTCGATGGCGCCGTAGTCGATGGGCCGCCCGCTGCGCTCGGCCGCCACCATCGGGGCAAGTTCCCGGCTGTAGCGCACCGGGTTGATCACGTCCAGCGGTTCGGCGGCATCGCCGCAATGGGCCAGCAGCTCGGCATCCTCGCTGACCAGACCGAGGCGCACATCGCGGCGGCACCCGGTGGCGACCGGCTTGAATACGCCCACCTCCCGGCCGGCGCGGAGCAGCAGCATGGCCAGCGCCCGCGCGATGGTGGTCTTGCCCACGCCGGTGTCGGTGCCGGTGACGAACCAGCCGCGCGGCGATGACGGTGTGTCTTTCATGCCGCCAGCATAGTGGATGAGCCCGCCTCCGCGTCAATCCGCCGGGGCAGCGGCGGTCGCCGGGACGCCGGCGAAAATCGGCGGGAAGAATCTTGATTCCAGCGCGGCGATGCGGGCGCGAAGGTCGTCCACGCGCGCCGGCTTCCATTTCCTGGCTTCATCCAGCCCGGGTCGGGCGGCGTTGAGTTGCAGCGCCATCTGGTAAGCACCGATCGCCTTGCCGGCGAGTTCCTCGGACTCGACCTGCCATGCCGCCCGCTCGAGAAGTTCGCCCAACTCCTGGTGCTCGTCCGGCGAAGCCCAGTACTTTTCGACCGCGCTCTGCCGGGCGCTGATCGCCGCCATCAGATCCGCCTGCGAATCGGTCTGCCGGAAGCGCCACTCCAGCAGTTCCGATCTCATGCGATCAGGCATGGCGTCGGCCGGGTCGCGCCGGCGGGCCTCCTCCACCGCCTCCAGGGCGGCGTTGATCCCGGCCAGGTCATCCGGGTTCGCCAGGCGCCTGGCCAGTTCGAGCGGCGGCGTGGGATCCAGCGGATCCGCGGCGGCCGCCGCGGTTAGTTCGGAGGTGCTCATCCCGGCCGACGCCCGCGCGGCCGCCAGATGCGATGACACGGCGCTCACCGGGAGAAGCACCAGCCACCCGAACACCGCCAGTCCGGCCAGCGACAGCACCAACGCGGCGGACCCTCGGCGCGGCCCCAGGGGAACGGTCGATGCCGGTCCCACACCGGTCCACAGCAGACTTGCCAGCGCCGCGAAGGGCGTGAGCGTGCCGGGGAAGAAGATGGAGAAGTCAATCGTGTTGGCCAGCAGGAAGGCCGCGACAGCGCAGAGGCAGGCGAGCCGGAAGGATCGCCGGGTTGAGCCCTTCGACGCCAGCATCAGCAGGGCGAAGCACGGCGCCCACAGCAGCACGCAGAACATGGTCAGATCGAGGTACAGTGTCGCCAGCCCGGAAGGCGTACCCAGGTACGCGCTGAGCAGCACGACTCGGAACACCAGGAAACCGCCTGTCACCGCGCCGATCCAGAGGCGCAGGGAACGGGAGGTGCCCTGCTGAACCGATTCGCACCTCTCGGTTGCGAGATCGCCTTCGGCAGGTGTGGCCGCCTCGCCCCATCGCCCGGCCAGCACGCGCGACGCGCCGATCATCGCCAGCAGGAGCCCCGCCCCGCCGAGCAGTCCCCACTGGGCGACGACCGAGACGACAAGGTTGTGCGGATCCTTGATCTCCTCGGGATAGTCGATGGGTTTGTAAAGCAGGTAGGCGTGGTCGAAGTTCATCGCCCCCGTG
The DNA here is from genome assembly GCA_964455315.1 of uncultured Planctomycetales bacterium. Taxonomy (GTDB): domain Bacteria; phylum Planctomycetota; class Phycisphaerae; order UBA1845; family PWPN01; genus CAYVVX01. The sequence goes on from CAYVVX010000048.1 coordinate 2,292, forward strand.
CCGGTCCACATCCGGTCGCGGAGCATCTCGGCCGTGACCTGCCAGTAGTTCCACCGGAAAGTCAGCGACGCCCCGGGCAGCCCGCCCCGGGCAACGCCGTAGCCGATCACCACCAGAGTCGCCACCACGATGCAGACCCAGACCCCGGCCAGCGACAACCGCCACCGTGCCCGCAGCCATCCCCCCGTTTTCCACAACACCGCATACAGCATTAGCCCCGCACCGCCGGCCATCATCGCCCCGCGAGCCCCGGTCAGCGGCATGCAGGCGAACAACACCCCCGCCAGCAGCAACGAGCCCGCCTGGCCGGGCGACCTTGGCCGACACATGGTCGCCACTGCGACTGCCGCGAACGCGCCGAGCATAAGCAGCGCACCGGCCGCGTTGCCGTAGGGAAAGAACCCGGTCGCCTCCGTCGCCCGCATGCGCCGCTCAAACAGCTCCACCTGCGGATCATCGAGGGCCACGCCCTGCCTGCTCCAGAATTCCGCCTTCTCCTCCTCGTAGATCGCCAGCGTGTCAGACATCTCCCACAGGCGATAGCTGACGCACTTGCCCGCCGATGCCAGCGATGACGCCGCCACCACGCACAGCAACAGGCGAACCCGCAGTCGATCGCGCACCACGTTCGCCAGCACCATGATCAGCACCAGCGCCGTCAGCCAGTCGGCCGAGGCATTGATCGCCACCCGCCTGTTGGAGGTGGCCAGCGTGGAGATGATCGCGGCCGCCAGCAGGACCGCCCCACCGGGCTCGAGCCCGGTGAGACGCCAGGTGCCGCGACGCAGCACGACTGCTCCCGCGGCCAGCACTGCCGCGACCCAGATGCCCAGGTCAAACCAGGCGGTGGTGGCCGGCGTGATCCCCTGAGGATCGCCCAGCACGGCGTGCATGGCGCCGATCCCGCTTTCAAACGTCTCCGAGAGCAGCGGACGCGACGCGACAATCAGCAGCAGCAGGAAGAATGCGCCGGTCTCGAGCCGCCCCGCCAGTCCATCGCCCTGGCCGCGGCCGGACCCCGTGCCAACTGTTCCTGGGATGGGGCGGCCGGATCGCTCAGACATCACGTGTTTCCAGGATGGCGATGATGGCGACCACGCAGGTGCATTGTCCCACGATGAGTACCGCGCCGGGCCAATCAACCTGCGGCAGCAGGATAGCCGGCAGCGCGGTGGCCGTGGTGGCCAGGTAAATGGTCAGCACCGCGGAGGTCGGGCTCATGCCCAGCTTGACCAGCCGGTGGGAAAAGTGCCGCCGGTCGCCGCGAAACACGCTCAGGCCCAGCCGGTGGCGATGCACCATGACGCTGCCCATGTCATACAGCGGCACGGCGAACACAACCAGCGGAGCCAGGATGCCGAAGGGACTGGTCTGCTGGCCGGGATCGAAGAAGGTCGTCAGCACGGTCAGCACTGCCAGCATGTAACCGACCACCAGGCTGCCGGCGTCGCCCATGAAGATCGACGCGGGCGGAAAGTTGAAAATCAGGAATCCCAGCACCGCCCCGGCCAGCAGCAGCAGCAGGCAGGGCACGAAGAGCTGACCGGCATTGAACGCCGAGAGCGACAACACCATCGCGGTCAGCGCCCCCACGCCGGCGGCGAGGCCGTCCATGTTGTCCATGAAGTTGAAGGCGTTGGTCAAGGCGACGATCCATAAGCTGGTGATCAGCACCGCCGGGACCGGGCCCAGGAAATGGAGCACGCGGATTTGAAAGCCGGCGGTAAGCATCAACGCCACCGCGAACTGCACCGCCAGCTTGAACATCGCTCCCAGCGGACGGTGATCGTCGATGATCCCCAGCAGGTGCATGAGCAGGGCCCCGGCGATCACCGCCAGCGCCGCCGGCGTGCGCATCACGATACCGCTGATGTAGTACGGCCACTCGGGGATGCGCTCGGTCAGCCAGGGCAGGTTGCCCGGTTCGACGCGATTCAGGAGAGCCGCCAGCACCAGCACCGCCAGGATCGGGGCCAGCAAAGCGATGGTGATGGCGATGCCGCCGCCGAAGGCGATCACGCGCTTGTGGGTCTTGTGACTGCCGGAGCCGCCGGGCCGGTCGACGAAATCGCGCTTGATCGCCCAGCGGCGGACCAGCGGCGTGAGCAGCGCGCTGATCGCCAGCGACCCCGCCAGGGCCGCCCCGCCGAGCATGAGCATCGCCGGAGGATTCACGCCGACCGCTCCCGCCGGGACCGCGTGGCGTCACACACCCCGTTGAGCTTGCGCCGGTACAACTCGCGGACCTCGCTGAGAAAGGTGTGGTACTGCCCGCCGGCGAAGTCCGGATAGGTCCACGGCCACGCCACCCACTTGCCGCCCTCGTAGTGCAGCGTGGATTCCGCGAAGATGCCGTCGCGAAGGTAGATGCGGTGGGAGTAATCCTTGCAGGTGGCCAGCACCAGCTTGGCCAGGGTCAGGTAGCCCGGATCGAGGTTGACCTGCCGCTGCGACTCGGGGAAGGCCAGGTCGTAGCAGATCTTCGCCTCCAGGTCGTTGGTCAGGTTCTTGATCGCGGGCAATTCATCGGGGCGGATGAGCCGCTCGAAGGACACGAACCGCCGGAGCAGCCCCTCGCCCATCTCGGCGGTGTAATAGTCGGTCCAGGTGAAGTCGAACGTCTCGCTGGCGGCATCGACCGGCCCGGCATGATCGCTCAACAGCTTCACCGCCCGATCCATGAGATCGGGGTCGCTGGAGATCAGCCCGCAGATGAGGTTCACCGGTCGCGGCGGTCGTGCTCGCATGGCGATGACCAGTCTAGCGGAGCGAAGGGGTGAATCAACGCGCGAGCAACAGCCCGTGAGAACAACAACAGGTGGCATCAACAGGCTTCCCCAGCCTGATGATGCCACCTGAAGAGATTCAACCGAGGCTCACTGCACTTCCAGCTCATCTCTGCCGGGCAGCTTGGGGAACGGATTGTGCGGCTCGGTCTGGTACCAGAACGCCAC
>CAYVVX010000048.1:5255-14420 GCA_964455315.1 uncultured Planctomycetales bacterium
TTCCCGGCTGTGCTTCTCGACCGCGCACATCGAGTCGTAGAACGCCACCGACGCGATGTCATCCTGCAGCGGCAGGTAGCGCCCCGCCGAGCGCCAGCCCAGCGCCTGCATGGTCACGGCCAGGTCCTTCTCGAACCGCACCGGGTCCATGATGTGCCAGCGGTACAGCCCGAACCGCTGATTGGCCGAGTTCATCCCGTCCGGGCGGATCACCTGGGGCATGCCCGCGAAGGGGGTGGTGAACTCCTGGTACTGATTGTTGACCGCGAAGCCGTACGAACCGCAGAAGTAGTCTTCCGTGCCCGTGCCGCAGATGGTGGGAAAGTGCTTGCCGCCGTGCTCGGCGACCGCGTCCTTCGTGGAAACGCCCGCGGGGATGTCGCCGTCCATGTAGAACTTGATCTCGCCCTCGCCCCACCAGCTGTTGTTGTTGACCTGCCAGGCCATGTACGTCCCGACGAACTGGCCCTTGCCCTTGATGCCGTCGACGATGGTGTAAACTTCCTTGTACTTGACCGGATTGGTCCGGCGGAACTGGGCGTGGAAGTAGGCCTCGTCCGCGGGCACCTGGGTCAGCGTGTAGTTGATCTGGTAGTAAAGCACTTCCTCGCGGTCGGACAGGTTCTCGATGGTGATCTTCGCGGACTTGCGGAAGGGCATGACCCAGTAGCAGTTGAACGCGCTGCCCGGGTTCACCGCCACCGGCAGCGAGTTCACATGGGCATACCTGCACCAGCCATTGGCGAAGAAGTCCCCTACCGGCACCTCCACCGAAGGATGCTCCTCGCCGTCCCAGTACATCCGCAGCACCCAGTAGCGCCAGTGCCCCGACGGCGTCATCCAGATCTGCTGGATGGCACCGGGACCGGTGATGTCGGCCAGCGTGAAGGTCTTGCCGGAGCCGACCTTGATGTACGGTGACACCTTCCAGCCCTGGCCCAGTTCGCGGGCGGCGCCTTTCGCGGCCGGCCCGTCGGTGGACATGCCGCCCTTGCCCGGCTCGCCGGTGAAGTTCTCCGGAGAAATCGAGCGGGTCTTGGCATTGGAGAGTTTGGAGAGGTTGCCGAGGTTCATGTGCAGACCATTGAATCCGCCCTCCTGGGCCCGGGCGGCGGGCGCGAAAGGCAGAATCGCCAGCACGGCTAGCAGGCTCATCGAATGGGTCACGATGCGGGTCATGTCAGCTCCTTCCTCAACGGATGAAACAAGTGCAGGTCACAGAACGCAGCCATGATCGGGGCATCGTCCGCGGGCGTCAACGGGCGGGTTTGCCGCCGAATCGGGCTGTTCGTATGCTGGCCCTACCGTCGACGCGCCGAAGCCGTCGCCTCTCCCGCAGGAGCCCTGGTCATGAACGTGTTCATCTCGGCCGACATCGAAGGCGTCTGCGGCGTGGTGGCCGCTCGGCATTGGGATCCCACCGGCATCGACTACAGGCAGGCCTGCGAGTGGATGGCCCAGGAGGTCAACGCCGCGATCGAAGGGGCCCTCGAAGCCGGCGCCAGGCAGATCGTGGTCAAGGATTCCCACAACTCGGGCATCAACATCGCGCTGGACCGCCTGCATCCGTGGGCCGAGTTGATCAGCGGCTGGGGCCCGCTGGGCAGCATGGTCGAGGGCGTGGACGACGCGTTCGACGCGGTATTTCTGGTCGGCTATCACGCCCGGGCCGCGACCGTCGACGGCACCCTCGCCCACACCTGGGCCAGCAATCTGCTCGACCTTCAACTCAACGGCAAGACCATCGGCGAGACCGGCTGGGCGGCCGCGTTTGCCGGGCATTACGACGTCCCCGTGGTCCTGGTCACCGGTGACGACAAGCTCAAGGCCCAGGTGGCCGAGGAACTGCCCCCCGGCGTCCGCAGCGTGGTCACCAAGACCGGCTGGGCCTACAACGCGGCCAGGATGCGCCCGATCCAGGTGGTTCGCGACGAGATCCGCGCCGCCGCGGCCGATGCCCTGCGCTATCGCGCGGAACTCAAGCCGCTCAAGCCGGCCTTACCGGCCACGCTGACCATGAAGTTCCGCCACTGGGAGGGGCTCAACATCTGCGCGTCGGTCCCCGGGGTCGAGCGGCTCTCGGCCGACACCTTCCAGGCCCGCCCGGCCAACATCATCGAAGCCCAGAAGTATTTCGCCACGCTGATGCGCCTGGCCAGGCCGACAAATTAACCCGCGGGCACATTGCGGTGTGGCACGGGCGTCCGAACACTGCCTCACTCCATGCAATCCGGATCGCCCGGTAAGGCCGCCCCGGTCAAACAGCCGCGAAACAGCAGCACATCCAACCCGTCGACGTCATCATCGCCGTCAAAGTCCGCGACGTCGCACTGCGGGCTCTGGTGCGGTATCGCAGGGCCGCTGAGACACTTCTGCATGAAACCGAAGTCGGCCAGGTCCACGTCCAGGTCGTCGTCGAAATCGCCGGGGATGTCCGGTGGCGGCTCGGGCTCGACCACCAGGGTCACCGCGACCGTCTGCGGTGAGTTCGACGCCCCCGCGGCGCTGATGGTGATCACCGCGCTGTAGGTCGCCGGCGACAGCCCGGCCACATCGTAGTTGACGGTGATGGCATCCGCCTCGCCAGTGCTGCTGCCCGCGGTGGTAGTACCAGAAGGTGGTATCGGCGTTCGCCCCGGTGCGGTCCCAGCTCCCGGTCTGCCCGGTGGCTCTGGTCAGCGGATACATCTGCCGGTCGAGATCGACCAGGTCGGCGAAGGGGTCTATGGGCAGCGGGTTGAGCTGGCCCCAGGCGGGGTACGGGAGCAGCGGGTAAGCCCACCCCACGCAGAACAGCGGGGCAACCGGAAACATAACCTGACGCATGGATGCGAACCGCCTCTCCACGGGTGCCCCTGGGGCAAGCAGACCACCAGCCGGCCAAGCCCGCCACATCAGTCGTAAATGAAGGTCATCTCCGCACTTCCAGTGTACCGGTCGCCCCCGGCGATTGCCACGCGGAACCCGGATCGGCCTTGATTGCACGAAGCGTGCCCCCTGCATACCATTCGGACCCGATAAACCCCGCCGGCGCGGGGCTCATCCCGATCGGCCTGAGCCTGTCCCTTCTGAGGCACTGCACATGCGACCGCGTATCGGCATTACCTGCGGCTTCCGCATCTCCACCTCGCAAGGCGGCTTCATCACCCCGCTGGCCACGCTAGACAACCAGTTCGTCGATCGGGTCTTCGCCGCGGGTGGCGAGCCGGTGCTGATCCCCTCCCTCACCGACACCGATTACCTGCGGGAGTTCCTGAGCTCACTCGGCGGCCTCCTGCTCACCGGCGGCCCGGACGTCCGGCCGCAGCGCTATGGCGCCGAGCCCCACCCCGACACCGGCGCCATGCACGAACGGCGCGACACGGTCGATTTCACCATGCTGGCGGCCGCCGACGCGAAGGACATGCCCATCCTCGCGGTCTGCCTGGGCATCCAGGAACTCAACGTCCATCGCGGCGGGACACTTCATCAGCACGTTCCCGAGTTGGCCCTCGAACCGCATGTGGCCCATCGCGGCCCGGCACCGGCCGATTTCGTCGACCATCCGATCCGCATCGAGCCCGGCAGCCGTCTGCATGGGCTTCTGGGAGTCGAAAACCACACCGTCAACAGTTCGCACCACCAGTCGGTGGATCGACCCGGCACCGGGCTGCGCATCACCGCCCGGGCGCCCGACGGCATCATCGAGGCGGTCGAAGACCCGGCCAAACGGTTCTGCCTCGGCGTCCAGTGGCATCCCGAGGACATGAACGACGACCCCCTCCAGCAGCGGCTGTTCGAAGCGTTGGTCGAGCACAGCCGGTAACCTCCACCCACAATCCGATTCCCCGGATTCCCGGGAACCCCGCCCCCCCGCCGGCGTCTAAGCCCCCATACGGGTGTGCTGACACGGGTTACAGATCAAGGAGAGATCCCATGACCGCCGGAAAGCTTTGTCGCAGCGGATTGTTTCTCGGGGTGGCCTGCGCGGCCATCGCGGGTGTGTCCACGTTGCTGGCCGTGAAGGCCACGCCTGAGGCCCTGGGTGGCGCGGATCGGTACCTGACCCACGTCAGCACCGACAAGCCCGTCTACCGCATCGGGGAGAAGGTGTATGTCCGCGGGGTGATCCTGCGGGCCGACACGCGGGCGCCGCTGCCGGAGAAGCAGCTTCCCACCCCGCTGGTCGAGATTCGCGGGCCCAAGGGCGACGTCGTCGCCAGCGGCTGGGTCTCCACCCGCGAGAGCGTCCTCGGCTTCGCCTGGGAGGTGCCCAAAGAGCAGCCCGGCGGCGAGTACACCGCCAAGGTCACCTATCCCGGCGAGGGCTATCCGCCCGCCGAACGCAAGTTCGACATCCGCGCGTACCGCGCCCCGCGGCTCAAGAGCCAGATCGTCTTCCTCCGTGACGGCTACGGCCCCGGCGACGAGGTCTCCGCCAGCGTTCACGTCGAACGCGCCGAGGGCGGTGTTCCCGCCGGTGCGGCCGTGACCGTCACCGCCCGTGTGGACGGCCAGGAGGTGCATCGCGGCGATGCCACCATCGACGCCCGCGGCAACTGCTCGGCAAGCTTCAAGCTTCCCGACGAAATCGCCCGCGGCGAAGGCACGCTGGTCTTCTCCATCGAGGACGGCGGCGTGGTCGAGCCGGCCACCAAGACCATTCCCATCCTGCTTCAGACGGTCGATCTCCAGCTCTATCCCGAGAGCGGCGATCTTGTCGCCGGACTGCCCGCCCGCGTTTACGTCGAGGCGCGCACGCCGGCGAAGAAGCCGGCCGACATCGCCGGGGTGATCGTCGATGCCCAGGGCAACGAGGTCACCACCTTCCGCACCGAGCACGAGGGTCGCGGCCGGTTCGCCTTCACCCCACGCAAGGGCGGCGCGTACACGCTGAAGATCACCGAGCCGGCCGGCATCAGGACCACCTACGCCCTGCCCGAGACGAAGGACGCCGGCGGCGTGATCCGCTCGCTCGTTGACGTGGTCGGCAAGGATGAGCCGGTTCGGCTCAAGGTCGGTGCCAGCGCGGGCGGGCAGCTCACGCTCACCCTGAGCCGCCGCGAAGTGGAACTCGCTTCCGCCAGGTTTGACGCCCCCGCCGGAACCATGTCCGAAGTCACCCTCACCCCGCCCTCCACCGCCGACGGCGTGCTTATCGCCACGTTGTGGGACGCCGAAGGCAGGCCGCTCGCGGAACGGCTGATCTTCCGCCGCCCGGCGAAGTCGATGAACGTTACTATCACCGCGGACAAGGACCGCTATGTCCCCGGCGACACGGTCAGCCTGAACATCGAAACCACCGACGATGCCGGCAAGCCGGTCTCCGGCGTGGTCGGCGTCACCGTCACTGATGACAGCGTGCTGGAGATGATCGAGAAGCGCGAACAGGCCCCGCGCCTGCCGGTCATGGTTTTGCTGGAGAGCGACGTTCGCGAGTTGGCCGATGCCCATGTGTACCTCGACCCCGAAAACGAGAAGGGCTCGCTGGCCACCGACCTGCTGCTGGGCACGCAGGGCTGGCGGCGGCTGGCGTTCGTGGAGACCGAGACGTTCCTCAAATCGCACGGCGACGCGGCCAGGCGCGTGCTGGCGCTGCTTCTGCCGGATCGGCGGAGGTGGCTGCGAGCCGGCCGAGCCGCGGGCGGAGGGGGTGCTCCTGAGGGCGAGATGTTCTTCGCCGAAGGTGCGGCCCTCGACGGCGCCCCGCCCGCTCCCCTGATGCTCGCCCTCGAACCGGCTGGCGCGATCCCGGCGCCGGAATTTGCCGAAGGCAGGGAAAGGTTCGGCAAGGAGGCGGAGGTAGCCGAAAGGGCCGATCTCGCGTTGAAACCCGCAGCACGTCCCGCTGTGGCAAGCCCTCCTCCCAATGAGCTGGGGGTGAAGGCCAACAACGAGGCCCGCGACAGGCTCGAACAGATTGCCGGGGACGAGGTTGAGGCAGGCGTGCCGATCGTTGCCGCGCGGCCCCAGTGGATCAGGGGACAGGCCGCCGTGCAGAACAGCTTTGCCGCGGTGCGCGTGTACGCCCACGAGCTCCGCCCCAACCGCCAGCCCGCCGACCGCGTCGACTTCACCGAGACGCTCTACTGGAACGCCGGCATCGCCACCGACGCGACCACCGGAAAAGCCTCCGTGTCCTTCGCGCTCAGCGACGCGGTAACCGCCTTCCGCGTCCTCGCCGATGCCTTCGGCGCCGACGGCGCCCTCGGCGCCGGCACCACCACGGTCGAATCGGTCGAGCCCTTCTACATCGAGCCCAAGCTGCCGCTGGAAGTCACCCAGGGCGACGTGATCCGTATCCCGGTCGGCGCCGTCAACGGCGCCAGCCAGGATCTTCGCGCGGTCACCATCACGGCGACTGGTCCCGACGGCCTGACCATCGTCCAGCCGAAGGGTTTCGAACTCGCCGCCGACCAGCGGGCTCGCGCGATGCTCGAAGTCACCGTCGGCAGCAACACCCCGGCCGATTTCGTGGTCACGGCAAAGGCCGGCCCCTTCGGCGACAGGGTCACCCGCCCGCTGAGCATCAAGCCGCTGGGCTTCCCCAGGCAGATCGCCTTCGGTGGCACGCTGTCGGCGGAGTCGCCGCTGGTGAAGACCTTCGAGATCCCCGCTTCCCTGGTCGCCGGGAGCATCACCGGTGACGTGGCGGTCTACCCCACGCCGCTGGCCAACATGACCGAGGCACTGGAGGGGCTGATCCGCGAGCCGTCCGGCTGCTTCGAGCAGGCCTCCTCGACGGTCTACCCACTGGTCATGGCCCAGCAGTATTTCATGAGCCACACCGGCGTCGAGCCCGCCCTGATCGCCCGCAGCGCCGAGAAGCTGGACAACGGCTACGCCAAGCTGGCCGCCTATGAGTGCCAGCAGAAGGGCTACGAATGGTTCGGCGCCGACCCCGGCCACGAAGCCCTCACCGCCTACGGCATCATGGAGTTCGCCGATCTCGCCAAGGTTCGCGAGGTCAATCTGCCCATGGTCGCCCGCACGCGGAAGTGGCTGCTCGACCGCCGCGACGGCAAGGGCGGCTTCAAGCTCGACAGCAAGGCGCTCGACTCGTTCGGCCGCGCCCCGGCGGACACCACCGCGGCGTACATCGTCTGGTCACTGCTGGAGACCGGCGAGAAGGAGCTCAAGACCGAGCTGGCAGCGCTGCGCACCAGCGCACAGGCCAGCAACGACAGCTACGTCGTCGCCCTGGCGGCCAACGCGTTGTCCATCGCCGGCGAAGACCAGGCCGCGGGCCTGCTGCGGGCTAAGCTCGCCAGGAAGCAGGAGACCAACGGCTGCGTCGAAGGCGGCGCCACCAGCATCACCTGCAGCGGCGGCGATGCCCTCAAGATCGAGACCACCGCGCTGGCCGTGCTGGCCTGGCTGCGCGATCCAGCCTTCGCGATGAACGTCGAGAACGGCGTGAAGTACCTGGCCGACTGCTGCAAGGGCGGACGGTTCGGCTCCACCCAGTCGACCATCCTGGCCCTCAAGGCCATCGTCGCCTACGACGCCGCGCGGGCCCGGCCCAAGGCCGGCGGCAGCGTGCAGCTCCTGGTCGACGGCAAGTCAGTCGGCGAGCCGGTCGCGTTCGACAAGGATACCCAGGGCGCCATCAAGCTGCCCGACTTCGCTTCCACGCTCTCGGCCGGAAAGCACACCCTCGAGCTGCGCATGCAGGGCGGTTCGGACATGCCCTGCTCGATGACCGTGAACTACTACGACGTGAAGCCGTCCTCGGCGCCGGAGTGCAAGGTCGACATCGGCGTGAAGCTGGTCAATACCGAGGTCAACGAGGGCGAAGTCACCGAGGCCGACGTGACCGTGCGCAACCGCACCGACGAAGGCGTGCCCATGGTGGTCGCCATCGTCGGCCTGCCCGGCGGGCTCGAACCGCGTCACGATCAGCTCAAGGAGCTGGTCAAGTCCGGCAAGGTGGCCGCCTACGAGGTCATCGGCCGCGAGGTGGTGCTCTACTGGCGGCAGTTGACCCCGAAGCAGGAGATCCGCGTCCCGGTCAGCCTCGTCGCCGGCGTCCCCGGCACCTACACCGCCCCGGCCAGCCGGGCGTACCTGTACTACACCGATGAGTTCAAGCACTGGCAGGCGGGCAGCAAGGTGACGATCCGGCCGAAGGGCTGAAGCTGGTCAGGTTTGTGACCGCTACGTTCCAAGGTATCCAACCCCGCGGGGTGCCCGGCGATCCACGTCCCGGGCACCCGTTTTCGCGCCCACCGCGCCGAGGCGTGGCGCCGGGGCAGCCGGTGGGCGCGGCGATCGGGCGGGTCGGAGCTTACAGGAGCTGCTCAGCGACTGGCCGGCGGAGCGGCCGCGGGACTGGCTGCGGCAGGTCAACGCGGCGATCACGGCGAAGGAACTGGAGACGGTGCGGACGCGCGTGGCCCGCGATCGCCCGTTCGGCGGCGAGACCTGGCAAAAGCGGATGGTGACGCGGCTGGGCCTGGAGCATACCATACGAGCCGAGGACCGACCGCGGAAGCAGGCGGCGAGGCCGCAGAACTAGCCGCGTCCCCGTTTCCGTTTGAGTCCTGAAGTGCTTTTGCCGGAGTTTTGGAGATGATTGACCCTTTGAGATATTACGAAGCTAGTTGGGACGACATGGATGGGCATGCCTTGACCTCGGTCAAAGATGATCTTGGCGATTATGGCCGATTTGATGGATCGAGTGGCAAGAAGCTTGGCGCAACGTTGAAGGCGATGTTCACGCTTGACGGAGCAGTTGACACGGATTTTGTTTTTACTTTAAGTGACTGGCCTCTGTTCTCTGATCGAAGTCAAGCAAGCTTAGTGAATGCTGCCCTGACAGGGTTTTCTTTTCATAGCGTGGCAACTCGCCATATTGGTCGAGTACTGCCTTGGAAGTATTCTCTTATGAACATCGCTGTTGTGGAAGACGCCCTCAATCTAGACCTATCGTTCCACAGAAGAATCAAGATTCGAGGGCGAGAAGCTATCATTTTGGTTAAGCCCGTAATCTCGGCTGTCTCATGCCCGTCGCTAGATGTCTTTCGCTTGGCCGAAAGCATGTCTGGCATCTTTGTGAGTGAATGCTTTGTTATGCTTTGGAGTAGTCTAGAGTTCACCGGACTTGAGTTTCGAGAGATTCCGGTTGCTTGATATCGTGTTTCACAGTATTTGTTCAGTCTGCCGCGTCGCGCTTCGGCGAGTGTG
>CAYVVX010000049.1:0-3279 GCA_964455315.1 uncultured Planctomycetales bacterium
CAAGCCGCAACTGGCCAGCGTCCCCGGTGTGGCCGAGGTCAACAGTTGGGGCGGTTTCGAGAAGCAGTTCCAGGTGGTGGTCGACCCGGCCAAGCTCATGAAGCTCGAGGTCAGCCTCGCCGATCTCATGGAAGCCCTCCGCCGCAACAACGGCAATGTCGGTGGCGGCATGATTACCCGGGCCGGCCAGTCCGTGCTCGTGCAGGGTGTCGGCCTGCTGACCAGTACCGACGAGATCGCCTCCGTGGTCATCCGCGCCGAGGGGGGCGTGCCCGTCTGCGTCCGCGACGTGGCCGACGTGGTCGAGGGGCACGAGATCCGCCGCGGCGCGGTGACCTACGCCGGCCAGGGCGAAGCGGTGCTCGGCCTCGGCTTCATGCTCATGGGCGAGAACACCGACGTGGTCACCCGGCGGCTCAAGCAGCGTATGGAGGAGATCCGCCCGACGCTGCCGGCGGGCGTCGACGTCACCATCGTCTACGATCGCACTGAGCTGGTCGACCACGTTCTCGCCACCGTGCGCACCAATCTCTTCGAGGGGGCCCTGCTGGTCATCGCCGTGCTGTTCGTGTTCCTGGGCAGCCTGCGGGCCGGGCTCATCGTCGCCCTGGCCATCCCGCTGTCCATGCTCTTCGCCGGCAACATGATGCTGCAGGCCGGCATCGCCGGATCGCTGATGAGCCTGGGGGCCATCGACTTCGGGCTGATCGTGGACGGCTCGGTGATCATGATCGAGAACGCCGCCCGCAAGCTCAGCGAGGACACCTCCGGCCGCACCCGCGAGGAAATCGTCCGCGACGCGGCCATCGAGGTCCGCCGCCCGACCATGTTCGGCGAGCTGATCATCATGATCGTGTACCTGCCCATCCTGACCCTGGAGGGGATCGAGGGGAAGCTGTTCACGCCCATGGCTTTGACGGTCATCTTCGCCCTGGCCGGCTCGCTGGTGCTCTCCCTGACGCTGATGCCCGCGCTGGCCGGCTGGCTGCTGCGGCGGGGCGGCACTTCGGCGCATCATGATCCACTGCTGGTCCGCGCCCTCAAGCGGCTCTATGCTCCCATCCTCGATCTGATCCTCCGTCTTCGCTGGCTGGTCATCACCTGTACGCTCGTCGGCCTCGCGGGCGGCATCTTCGCCGCGTCGCGACTCGGCACCGTGTTCATTCCCCGCCTCTCGGAAGAGGCCCTGGTGATCAACACCGTCCGCCTGGCCGGCGTCTCGCTGGAGGAGTCCGTCCGTTACGGCAGCGAGCTGGAGCGGCTGCTGCTGGAGAAGTTTCCCGACGAGATCCGCCACATCTGGTCGCGCACCGGCACGCCGGAAGTCGCCACCGACCCGATGAGCCTCGAGCTCACCGACATCTTCATCACCCTCCATCCCCGCGAGCAGTGGAAGCGGGCGTCAACCCAGGACGAATTGACCGCGGAGATGCAGGCCGTCCTCGCCGGCATGCCCGGCATGCGCACCATCTTCGCCCAGCCCATTGAGCTGCGCGTCAACGAGATGGTGGCCGGCATCCGCAGCGACCTGGGCATCAAGATTTTCGGCGATGACTTTGACACGCTCTCGTCCATCGCCGCCGACGTCGAGCGCATCGTCCGCGAGGTGCCCGGCAGCAGCGACGTGGTCACCGAGCAGCTCACCGGCCAGCCGGTGCTGCGGATCAAGCTTCGCCAGGACCAGCTCGCCCGTTACGGCGTGCCGGCCGAGGAGGTGCTGGCCTTCGTCGGCGCCGTCGGCAACCTCGACGCCGGCGAGATCCGCCAGGGCCAGCTTCGCTTCCCGCTGACCGTGCGCCTGCCGCAGGTGTATCGCGAGGATCCCGACCGCGTCGCGTCACTGCTCATTCCCACCGCCGCCGGGCAGCGCCTGCCCCTCTCGCGCCTCGCCGATGTGTCGCTGGTCGAAGGTCCGTCGACCATCCAGCGAGAGTGGAGCAAGCGGCGGATCATCGTGCAGTCCAACGTCCATAACGGGGACGTCGGCGGCTTCGTCGCCGAGGTTGAAAAGCGCCTGGCCGCGAACCTGCGCATGCCTCCCGGCTACTTCATCCGCTACGGCGGGCAGTTCGAGCATCTCGAGCGGGCCTCGCGGCGGCTGGCGTTCGTCGTGCCGCTGGCGCTGGGGCTCATCTTCCTGCTGCTGTACATGACCTACGGGCGGTTCGCCGACTGCATCCGCATCTTCCTGACCCTGCCGCTGGCCGCGGTCGGCGGCGTGCTGGCCCTGCACCTCCGCGGGCTGCCCTTCAGCGTCTCCGCCGGCGTCGGCTTCGTGGCCATGTCCGGCGTGTCCGTGCTCGGCGACATGGTCTTCGTGTCCTATCTTCGCCAGCGGCTTGCGGAGGGAGCGGTGCTGATGGAAGCCATCCGCGAGACGGCCCTGAGCCGCCTGCGCCCGGTGCTGATGACCGGGCTGGTCGCCGGGCTGGGCTTCGTGCCGATGGCCTTCAACACCGGGGTGGGCGCCGAGGTCCAGCGCCCGCTGGCCACCGTGGTCATCGGCTGCGTGCTGACCTCGACGGTGCTGACCCTGCTGGTGCTGCCGGTGATGTACTCGGTGCTGGGAAGGAAAGGCCGCGGAAGTCCTCCGGCGTGATCGACGAGAATTCAGATCTCTTCACCCCAACGCGGCAAAAAGACCACCGAGAAACTATGAATGCCGGGGGATATCAAGGGTCCGGGCATGATTCTCCGGGGCAACCCCAGGAAGTACCTGACCGAGATCCAGATCCCGATCAAGTCCGGCCCGGGGTGAACCGGGCGGCTACTTCGGCACCCCGTCCAGGTGCACGTGCCAGCCCTTGGCCGTGGTCACGATGCCGTACAGGCTCAATCGGGCGGTGATGAACAGCATCTTTCCCCCGCTGCCGCCGAAGGTGGCGTTGGCCGGATGCTCGGGCGTGGGGATCAGCCCGATCCAGCCGCCGTCACCGTCCAGTACCCACACGCCGCCGGTGCCGGTAACGTACAACCTCCCGCTGGAATCGACGGTCATCCCGTCCGGATGGGCCACGCAGGCGATCCGCCTGCCCGCGCCGAGCTTGCCCGGCGACTCGATCTTCCAGGCGTGCAGCTCGGCCGCCCCGTTGTCCACCACGTAGAGGGTCTTGCCATCGGGGGACAGGGCGATCCCGTTGGGCCGGACCAGGCTGTCGATGATCCGGGTGATGGTCTTGTCCGCCGCGATGTAGTACACCGCTTCCTTGTCCTGCTCCAGGTCCTCACGCGACCCGTAGCGCGGATCGGTGAAGTAGATCCCGCCGGCCTCGTCCAGCC
>CAYVVX010000049.1:3289-9037 GCA_964455315.1 uncultured Planctomycetales bacterium
GGTCGTTGGGGCTGTTGAGCCGCTTGCCCTGGTAGCGATCCACGATGGTCTCGGCCGGCCGGCCCGGTTCAGCCGTCCGCGACACGCGCCGCCCCTGGTGCTCGCAGGCGATCAGCGACCCGTCCTTGTCCATCATCAGCCCGTTGGAGCCGCCGCTTTCGCCGTTGATCACCTCGGGCTTGCCGTCCTGGTAGCGCACGATGTGCGCGGGGGGGATGTCCGAGAAGTAAAGGCAGTTCCGCTGGCGGTCCCACGTCGGGCCCTCGGTGAAGGCGAATCCCCCGGCCAGCTTCTCCATCTTCGACCCGCGCGGCAGGATCCCGCCCAGCGACGGATCCGCCGGCAGCAGCCGCACGTTGTCCACCCGGGTGACCACGTCCTGGAAGTCGTCGTTGGTCGAATACTCCCAGCCGATCAGGTAGCTGTTGGCCACCATCTGCTTCCCCTCGCGGTCGCGCAGCGGGTAGATCATCGCCTTGTACGGCTGCGCCTTGAGCCGCTGGTTGACCCGCGCCACCCGCTCCGGCTGGGTGAACACGCCGCCGTCGTCGAAGTCGTCGTTGCCGATCCACAACCCGAACGGTCCCTCCGGCTCGAACGCCGTGCCCCCGGCCGACAGCGGCGGCAGCGTGAACTTCCCCGAGGTCATCTCCTCGGCCGGGTGCTTGTACGCGTACGTCCACAGCTCCAGCCTGCCCGCGCCGGCGTTCTCCGCCGGCACCTCGCCCGCTGCCGGGTACCACCCGCCGCGCGTGGCAGTGGTCAAGCCCAGCGCCAGGACCGGCGTGAACGTCACCGGCTTGCCCTTGTCGACCCGCTCGAAAACGCCGTTGGCCGTCCCGTCGCGCAGCGGGTTGTGCAGATCCCGCTCCATGTCCAGGTCCCACCGCTCGCGGAGCAGATCCCACCAGTTCGGCTCGCCGGGCCCGGGGGCAACCTTGGGCTGGGCGGCGAGCAGCGGGAGCGCGAGCAGGTTGAGGAGGACGCCGCATACCAGGCAGGCGACTGTGGGTCTCGCTGATGGCATTGAGAAGCGAGAAGTGAGAAGTGAGAAGACAGACTGCTTCGCTCTGTTGAGAGACCAAAGCCCGTGTTGGCCAACAGTAGAACCGCGCATGCGTGTTTCCTTTGCAGCGGAAGCTGTTCCGGTTTTCAACTGGAATCCGGGTGGACGTGTTTTCTCAGTTCTCACTTCTCACCTCTCACTTTCCCAGCGTCTCCACCACGATGTTCTCGTTCGTATAGATGCAGATCCCTGCGGCGATGCGCAGCGACTCGCGGACGATCTCCTCCGCGCCCAGCGTCGAATGCCCGACCAGGGCCCGCGCCGCCGCGGTGGCGAACATCCCGCCGGAGCCGATGCCGATGATCCCGTCCGACGGCTCGATCACGTCGCCGCCGCCGCCGATGATCAGCGACGTGTCCGCGTCCACCGCCGCCAGCAGCGACTCCAGCCGCCGCAGCACCCGGTCGGTGCGCCACTCCTTGGCCAGCTCGATGGCCGCCCGCCGCAGGTTGCCCTTGAACTGCTCCAGCTTGCCCTCGAACCGCTCCAGCAGCGCGAACGCATCCGCCGCCGATCCCGCGAAGCCGCACAGCACCTTCCCGCCGGCCAGCCGCCGCAGCTTGTTGGTGTCGTGCTTGACCGTGGTGTTGCCCAGCGTGACCTGCCCGTCGCCGCCGATGGCGACCTGCCCCTGGTGGCGGACGGCCAGGATGGTGGTGCTGCGAATGCGGGGCGGTGTTGAGGGCATGTTGAGATTCCCTGCTGCAAAGAGGCCTGATGCGGCCGAGACGACCGCGTCCCCGAGCCGCGCCCGTGAGAAGGGGGCTTCCGGCCACCGCGTCCCTGCGAAGGCGGCTCGGACAGGCCGGGGCATCCGCGAGCCGGGGGCTCACGGCACTGAACGCAGGGTTTAGCACATCCGCCCTCACCCCGCAACGGACCGGTTTCGCCGCCGGCCGGGTTTCCCGGACCGGAGTTCACCCAATCCGATTCCAGGGGTATAAGGATGGGGTGGGTTTCTGAACAACCTGCTGCCGACATCCTGAATCTGAGATTTCAGATTTGAAAGACCAGATCTGAGATTTCCAGACTGAGATGCCAGATCTGAGGGTCTGCACGTGAGATTTCAGATCCGGAATGTCAGATCTGAGATTCCAAATCTGAGATTTCGAATTTGAAATCTCAAATCTGAAATCTCAAATCGGGGCGGTCAGCTTCAGGATGGCCGCACGGCCGGCAAGACCGGATGAGCCTGCGGCGACGCCGGAAGACGGTTCAACATGGGAGGCAGACATCAATGGCGACACGTACCTCAACGGCGACGCTTCTGCTGATGGCCGTACTGGTCTGCGGCTCCGGTGCCGCGTGCAAAAAATCGACCGAGAGCGTGGACACCGCGAAGCATGCTCCAACCGCCACCACCCCGGCCGGCGACCAAGCCACCACTCCGGTCGGTGACCAGCCGGCTAGGGGGCCGTCGACAGCCTCCGCCCCGGAGGGGAACGGGCTGACCACGCTGCCGGCCGAACCGCCGGCCAGCCGGGCTGTCGCGACTGCGCCGGTGAAGCCCGAATCCACCTACTCGTCGGAACCACCGTACCCGGTTCACCTTTACGTGCTGGACCCGTCCGAGGAGCAGCCCGGCTGGCTGCGCGTCGAGGAGCTGATCGACCCGAAACAGGTGGCCGAGCTGACCGGCACCTTCCCCGAGCGCAACAAACTTTACGTCGATACGGTCAACGTCCGTCGGTTGCGGATTCACATCGGCCATCTGCCGCTGGCCGAGCGCCGCCGGATCGTTCTGCAGCTCGACAAGCGGGGCATGGAGCTGATCCGCAAGGATCGTGAGTACGTGATCCTCGAGCTTCGGCCTACCGGGGTGTGGGAGTCGGTCGAGGAAGAGAAGTAGGCCCCCCCGGATCGGGACGCCAGCCGCCGATGCCCCATGGTCACCGCAACATGGCCAATAACGCCCGCCTGCCGCTGCTGGGCCTGCTGGTCAGCGTCGCGCTGGCCCTGGTCAAGCTGTTCTCCGGGCTGATCGGGCACAGCTACGCGCTGATCGCCGACGCGGTCGAATCCATCGCCGACATCTTCGCCTCCATGGTGGTCTGGGGTGGTGTGATGATCGCCGCCCGCCCGCCCGACGACGATCATCCCTACGGTCACGGCAAGGCCGAGCCGCTGGCGGCGCTGGTGGTGGCGTTGATGCTCATCGCCGCCGGAGCGGGCATCGCCATCCAGTCCATCCGGGAGATCCTGGTGCCGCATCACGGCCCGGCGCCGTTCACCCTGTGGGTGCTGCTGGGCGTCGTGGCGGTCAAGGAGATTCTCTTTCGCATCGTTCACCGGGCCGGCGCCCGCTCCGGCAGCTCCGCGCTGCTGGCCGACGCCTGGCACCATCGCAGCGACGCGATCACCTCTTTCGTCGCCGCGGTGGGGATTTCTATCGCCCTCATCGGCGGCGAACGGTACGCATCGGCGGACGGCTGGGCGGCGCTGGTCGCATCGGGGGTCATCCTGTTCAACGCCTGGCGCCTGCTGATGCCCCCGCTCCATGAACTGATGGACGCCGATCAGCAGGATGTCACCGAGCGGGCCAGGGCGGTGGCGGCGGGCGTGGCGGGCATCCTGGACGTCGAGAAAGTCACTGCCCGCAAGGCCGGTACCGGTTACTGGGCGGATATGCACATCGAGGTGGACCCGGACATGTCCGTCCGCGACGCCCACGAGCTGGCCCATCGCGTGAAGGACGCGGTCATGGCGGCCATGCCCGCGGTGCGCGACGTGCTGGTGCACATCGAGCCACCGCGCCAGATCCCGCCCGAGCCGTGAGGCCCGCCCCGCTGAAGCCCGCTGCCAGGCTTGGCAGCCGCCGACCGCGCGGTTATCATGAATCCAGCGTGATCGCCCGCGTCTGCGCCGGGTAGTTCCGTGGTGATTCCCCTTCGTTCGCCCGCCGCAGCGGGTGACCACGCCTGACGTTCATTTCCGTGTTCGCGTACGGTCGAGGCTCCACTGCCGCGTCGGTGAGCTGCTTGTCGACGGGCTTCTGCCTCCATCTCTCGGGACCCTCATCCGTCCGCAGGTCACACGCCGGTGTGCGCCGGTTGGGAGGTTTTTCCATGCAGGCCAACGCCAGAAACGCCGCTTCAGGTACATTCTCCGGCACCCGTACACCCCCGACCGCGGGTGAATTCCCTCCGCTGCCTCCGTCGGGTTCCGGACCCCAGCCACCCGCCCAGCCGATACAGCCGCAGGCCGGCGGCGACCATGTCGAGTTCCACATCACCGCCCACAACGCGCCGTCCATCATGGAACAGCTTCTCAACGCCATGGCCGCCGAGCAGGTCGACCAGGGCGGGCACGGCCGGGCCACCGACCTGCACATCAACGTGGGCCGGGCCCCGGACTACCGCATCGAACGGGTGATTCGCAGCGTCAAGAGCAACCGGCTCAGTGAGCAGGACGTGATCCATCTGTCCAACGCTCTGATGAACGAGAATCAGCGGGCCCGCTTCGAGCAGAACCACTGCCTTGATTTCTCCTACCACGTGGAGAAGGCCCGTTTCCGGGTCAACATGGTGCAGTCCTTCAACGGCCGGTCGATCTCCATCCGCCGCTTCGAGGAGATCCGCGACTTCGACCAGTACCACCTGCCCAAGAACTACCTCCAGATCGCCACCCAGCATCGCGGCTTCGTGATCATGTCCGGCTCCACCGGCAGCGGCAAGACCACTTCCATCGCCGCCATGCTCGATTACGTCAACCGCCATCATCACCGCAAGATCGTCACCATCGAAGACCCCATCGAGTACGTGTACACCCCCAAGAAGTCGATCGTGGTCCAGATCGAGATCGGCCAGGACGGCATCCCCAACGAGGAAGTCGCCCTCCGCAACCTGGTCCGCATGGATCCCGACGTCGGACTGGCCGGCGAGATGCGCGACCGGGCCTCGCTGGAGGCGGCCCTCAAGACCGCTCAGGCCGGGCACCTTATCTTCGGCACGCTGCACTGCGAGGGGGTCGGCCAGGCCTTCGACCGCGTCCTGGCCTACTACGATCCGACCGAGCAGCAGCGCATCCTGGGCACGCTGGCCGACAACCTCGCCGCGATCATCAACCAGCGTCTGCTGCCCTGCCAGAAACCCGGCATCGACGTCGTGCCCGCGTTCGAGATCTTCATCCCCAACCCGCTGACCCGCCGCTACATCCGCGAGCGCCGCTACCAGGACGCCATCGCCGAGATGGAGAAGCCGTCGATGAAGGAACTCGGCTGCGTCACCTACGTCGACTCGCTGCACACGCTGGTCACCGAGGAATGGGTCGACTACCACCTGGCTCTCGAACACGCCGGCGACAAGGCCGAGAAGCTCAAGGCCAAGATGATCGGCATCGACCTGAAGTAGCGTCCGGCCCGTTCACCCGGGGCTCTGTGCGCGAAACGCCGTAGCGTCCGGCCCCCGTGCCGGACGTTTTGCGTGCAATGCCGCCTTGTGATGTGCCCCCTGAAGGTCGAGACTCGATCTCTACCCCGCGCGTCCGCTGCCTTACAGCAGCGTCCCACGCAGCATCATCGCCGCGATGGTGAAGTAGATCACGATGCCGAACACGTCCACCAGCGTGGCCACGAACGGCGCCGACGACACCGCCGGGTCCAGCCCCACCCGGCGGAGGATGATCGGCAGCATCGCGCCGGTCACGGTCCCGTAGAGCACCACGCCGACCAGGCTGATCCCCAC
>CAYVVX010000049.1:9047-14294 GCA_964455315.1 uncultured Planctomycetales bacterium
TCCCCACCGTCTGCGCGATCAGAAAGTAGTGAGGTCCATACACCTCCGCCCGCCACGGCCACAGCGCGATCCGCAGCATGCCGATGGTTCCCAGCACCAGCCCCAGCCCCAGTCCGGAGGCGAGCTCGCGGAACAGCACCCGCCGCCAGTCGCGCAGCCGCACCTCGTTGATGGCCAGTGAGCGGATGACCAGCGACGCCGCCTGCGAGCCGCTGTTCCCGCCGCTGCTGATGATCAGTGGGATGAACAACGCCAGCACCACCGCGGATTCGATCTCCTGCTCGAAGTAGCCCATGGCGCTGGCGGTCAGCATCTCGCCCAGGAAAAGCACCGCCAGCCATAGAGCCCGCTTGCGGATCAGGGTGAAGAGTCCGACGTGCAGGTAGGGGGCGTCCAGGACCTCGACCGCGCCCATCTTCTGCATGTCCTCGGTGACCTCCTCCTCGGCCACGTCCATCACGTCATCGACGGTCACGATGCCCAGCAGCAGTCCGCTGGAATCGACCACCGGCAGGGCCACCCGGTCGAACCGCTGAAACGCCAGCACCGCCTCCTCCTGGTCCTGGTCGGCCCGCAGGCTGCTGAACTGCCGGTCGATCAGCTCGCCGACGGGTTTCGCCGGATCGGCCAGGATCAGTTCGCGGAGGCGGATGTCGTCGATCAGCTTGCCGTGATCGTCGACGATGTAGATGACGTTGAGGGTCTCCTTGTCGTGCCCCACCTTGCGGATGTGGTCGAGGACCGCGGCCACCGTCCAGTCTTCGCGAATGGCGACATAGTCCGGCGTCATTCGGCGCCCGACCGACTCGTCGGGATAGCCGAGCAGCTCGGTCGCCGTGCGCCGCTCCTCCGGACTCAGCATGGCCAGCAGCCGCTGGGTCACACCGCCGGGCAGCTCTTCCAGCAGCGCCGTCCGGTCGTCGGGGTCCATTTCATTCAGGACCGCGGCCACCTCCTCCTTGCCCAGGCTGCGCAGCAGGGTCTCCTGGTTTTCGAGGGGGAGGTATTCGAAGATGTCCGCCGCCAGCCCGCGGGGCAGGATGCGGAACAGCACGGCCACGTCGCGCGGCTCCATGTCGGTGAAGATCTCGGCGACCGAGTCGGGGCTCAGGCTGGACATGGAGCGGCGCAGCTCGGCGAACTGCCGACGCTGGATCATCTCGATGATGTCGGGTCCGACCAGATTACCGAGCACACGGCACCTCTCCGCTGATTCATCCATTGGCCGCCGACGCAAACCGCGAACATGCTATAATCCGCCGCGGTTGGTGTCATCTTTGATGGGTGCGCCGATCGTGGAAACGATCATGCTTGTGCTGTATGGCGTAGTGCTGGTGGTGCTCAACGCGTGCTGGCTGTTCCTGGTGGTGCTGGGGCTGCCCGGCACGTGGCTGATGGTGCTGACCACCGCGCTGCTGGCCTGGTGGCAGGGCGGGCTGTTCAGCGTGTACACCCTGATCGTCCTGGCACTCCTCGCGCTCATCGGCGAGGTCATCGAGTTCTTCGCCGGCGTCGCCGGCACCCGCCAGGCCGGTGGCAGCCGCTGGAGTGCGGTGGGGGCGGTCATCGGCGGACTCATCGGCGGCATCGTCGGCACGGGGGCCATCCCCATCCCCCTGGTCGGTTCGCTGATCGGGGCCTGCGCAGGGGCGGCCATCGGCGCGTTCAGCATCGAGCTGACCGGCGGCAGGACCATGGACGAAGCGGTCCGCTCCGGCCTCGGCGCCGGCAAAGGCCGGTTCTTCGGCACCGTCGCCAAGCTCGGCATCGGCGCAGTCATCTGGCTGGTCGCGGCGGTGGCGGTGTTCTGGCCGTAGACGAATCCGCGAAGGCAGAGGAGGCGGATTGGCCCGGGCTGGTGACACATGCTGGGAACGTCAAGTGCCGCGATGGGCCCGCGCCCCGGTCGGCGGCTTGCGGTCCGGGGGTCTTTGCGGGGAGAATCGGGGTGCCGAGACAGGAGCAAAACCGCCGCCCTCGCCGATGAAGTCTTCATGAGTATGCACCACAGAGTTTCACCATCGACCGGCTGGGTTATCCTCGGGCTGGCGGCGTTGACGCCGGCACCGGGCTGTCAGTGGTTCCGGCGGGACCTGGGCGGACAGGAGCCGGCTGTCGCCGTCGCGCCGGGGGAACCTGAGTTCGTGTACCCGGATGAGCCCGCGGTGGTCGACCGGGCCGCCCTGGGCTCCATGCTCTCGCGGCTGGGTTCGGAGTATGCCCTGCTCTGGGCCATGACCGGGCAGCACGAGGACGACGCGGCCATCGCGGCCATGCTGGCCGGGAACCGGGAGTCATTCCGGGCGGCGGGGATTCAACTGGTGGCGCTGCATCCGGGGGAGCCGGCGGTGTGGCAGGAGTACCTGCTGCCGATGCTGCGGAATGCAAAGGCGAACTTCCTTTGCGTGCTGGCCGACGCGGATGAGCGGGGGGTGATCGGGCGGTGGATCGGGGGCGGCGAGACCTGGCCCGAGGAAGGACTGTACCTGATCAACCTGCAGCAGGAAGTGGTGGCACGGCTGGCGGCGGAGCCCGGACGGATTTCCGCCTATGCGTCTACGGCACGGCTGGACGGGGCGGCCGGACTGCGATTGGTGGCTGCGGAAGAGACCAAAGCGAAGGGCGGCAGCGAAGAGGCCATGCTGGCGGCCGCACCCCATCCGCCTGGCAAGCCGGAAGGAACACCCTCGGCGACGGCCACCCAGCCGGCCAGCAGCGCGGGACCGTGAGGGGTTGGGGCGATCCCCGCGGAGCCCGTGCCACCAAGGGGGACTCCACCCCCCGGGCGAACGCAGATCTCTCGCCCGCTCGAACGGGGTGGACGGAAAGGGGCAACACCACAACAGACCCGCCGAATCGACCTGTCGAGGGCAGGCCCGGCGGTCCCTTGCGGCCGGTGTCGGCGGGGATTAGACTCGCGGGCTGATTCAGGGAAGGCGTCCGATCATGCAGGAAAAGACGACTCGTAACATTTACAACGTCTGGGCCCACTTCTACGACATGTTCTGGCCGGCGATCGTGCATCGCCGCACCACGCGGGCCATCGACCAGATGCACATCCGCGACGGTGAGAGCGTGCTGGATATCGGCGTGGGCACGGGACTGGCCCTGCCATCGTACCCGCCGTACGCCAAGGTGACCGGCATCGACCTGAGCGAGGGCATGCTCCGCCGGGCCAAGCGCCGCGTGCAGCAGGACCAGATGAACTGGGTGCGGCTGGCATTGGCCAACGCGCTTCAGCTTCCCTTTGAAAGTGACAGTTTCGACCACGTGCTGCTGAGTCATGTGGTCAGCGTGGTCAGCGACCCGGTGAAGCTGATCGAAGAGACGCGCCGGGTGACCCGCCCGGGGGGACAGATCGTCATCATCAATCACTTCCGATCCAGCAACCGGCTGATCGGACTGATCGAGAAGTGGCTCTGCCCGCTGTGCCAGCACCTCGGCTGGCGTAGCGATCTTTGCCTGCAGGAGCTGGTCGCCGAAACGGGGCTCGCGGTCGACTTCCGCTACAAGCTCGACCAGGTCGACCTGTTCCAGACTGTGTTCATTACCAACCACGCCGACAACGGTGCCGCTGGATGCATCGCCGCCGCCTGACCACCCGAAATCGCCAACCGGAGGATCGCACCTTGAGCCTGCCACCCGGCATCGGTCGTTCCCTTGTCCGTTCGAGTTCGCGCCGGCTCATGGCCCTGGGCCTCCCGCTGCTGCTGCCCCTGCTGGCCGGCTGTCCGCAGTACAACTGGATCGGCGACGTCCAGCAGGCCGAGCAAAAGGCCCGTGCCGAGAACCGCATCATGTTCGTATATTACAAGTACTACCTGGACAGCACCTCGAATCGCATGCTGGGCAACGAGCTGTCCGACCCCGAGGTGGTCAAGCTGTTCCAGGACACCGTGAACCTGCTGCTGGACAGGCATTTCGGCCCGCACAAGGACTACGTGGCCACCCGATTCAAGGTGGAAGAGTACCCCTCGTCGATCCTGGTGGGCCCCGACGGCAGCTACAAGGTGATCACCGGCGAGGTGGCCAAGGACCGGCTGATCGACTGGGTGCAGCGGTCGAAGCTGGCAGTGGGAGGGGCGCCAGGGGCCGCGAGCAAGCCGTGAATCGCACATGGCGCGTAAGTGGCGAGAAAACTTTCATGCACGGGCGCCGATTTCCGTACCCGGGTGATTCGGAGCCGGGGCGCCTGCGGGCCCGCCGGTGGTCGTGCACGAGCGCAGCGGATGTGCAGAACAGCACTGATGTTGCCCTGATTACCGGACGCATCCCCGATCCGCGGTGGTGAACTCCGCGCTGCCCGCGATCACTTCTCACAACCTGATCCAAAAAAACATTCAAGTTTTCGCATGGTCGTGTTGGCGCCGGACCACGGACTGATTTATAATCCGCGCGCTCGAAAGCTGTGCTCTCGCCAATTCATTTTTTTGAGGAGTGGTCATGCAGCGCGACACCCGGTTCAAGCGCACCAGGCTGGAGACGGTGGAACCGCTCGGCAAACGCGTGCTGATCCGCAAGGACGAGGACAAGAAGCAGACCAAGGGCGGAATCGCCCTGCCGGACAATCTCGAGATCCCCACCATCACCGGGCGCGTGGTGGCGATTTCCGTCCAGCTTGGCAACGACGAGGATTTCACCGTCCGCGCCTATGACAAGGTGCTGTTCAACCCCAAGTGCTCGGTCCCGGTCGACTTCGAGCCGGGCAACCAGCTCTTCGTGATGCCCATCGAGGACGTGGTGGCCGTCTTCCGCAACCGGCGCTGACGCCCGCGGCGCGGTGCGGCCATGACCACTTTCCCATCATCGTCTGATCCGCCAACGCTTGTCGGCATGGTCCATCTGGCCGCTTTGCCCGGGGCTCCCGGCGGACGCCTGCCGCTGGCCCGCATCATTGACGCGGCCGTCGCCGATGCGGCCATGCTCGCCGAGGCCGGCTTCGACGCCCTCATGATCGAGAATTTCGGGGATACGCCCTTCCGTCGCGGGCCCGTCGAGCCGCATACGGTGGCGGCGATGACCCTGGCGGCGCGGGCCATCCGGCAGGCGGTGTCGCTGCCGCTGGGCATCAACGTGCTGCGCAACGACGGGCGTTCCGCGCTGGCCATCGCCCACGCGGTGGGCGGCGCGTTCGTGCGCATCAACGTGCTTTCCGGGGTGTACGCGGCCGACCAGGGGCTGCTCGAGGGCGACGCGGCGGGGACGCTGCGCTATCGCCGGGCGATCGGCGCGGAGCCGCCCGGACCA
>CAYVVX010000050.1:0-363 GCA_964455315.1 uncultured Planctomycetales bacterium
CGATCCCGGGGGACCGCGGAGGACGGGCGGCTTGCGGCACAGGCATTGTAGGGGCGCTCCGGCAAAAACGAAACCTCGCACCCGGGCCCGGACGGCAACACACACGGAAGTTATCGGGCAGCGGTGAGCCCGGGTTTGAGCGGAAATCCGCTCAGTCCTCGATGCGCCCGTCTGCGCAGTCGGTCACCCTGTGGCCGGCAGGCCGCCGGGCGGATCTGATCGGCGGATCACAGCTCGAATTCGAGGTCTTCCCGGTAGGTCCGGGCGAAGAGCCCCAGCACCCGGCCGATGGAATAGGCGAAGAAGAAACCGGCGCCCATGACCACGGACCAGGCCAGGATGCCCAGGAGCATGTTCACGAAA
>CAYVVX010000050.1:373-1681 GCA_964455315.1 uncultured Planctomycetales bacterium
CCGATGCCCTCCTTGGCGGCGCTCATGATCTGCGGTCCCGCCCAGCTCATCACCGCGTACATCACGCCGATGTACATGCCCAAATAGAGAACGGTGATGAGGAACAGGAAGATGTAATGCCCGACCACCTTGCCCAGGGACCGGAACACCCTGATCGGGTTGAGCCCGTCGAGGGCATGGCTGCTGGCCAGCCCGATCATGTTCATGGGCACGCTGAAGGTCAGTACTGCCAGGAGAATCAGGTTCAGGGGCCGGGTCAGCACCGTGAAATCGTCGGTGCGGGTGGGCAGCCCATTCCCGGCCGCGGCCATCATGAGCAGGATGATGACCGCGTAGAAGGCGATCAGGGCGGCATAGCCGGCCAGGGCCGAGCCGAGGTTGATGATGTTCCAGGTCAGCGTGGGCGGCTGTTCGCTGCCGGCGGTGGTGGTGCGGATCGAGTCGATCAGCACGAAGTAGCCGACCGAGCCGAAGTAGATGCCCTCGGCGACGAACATGACGGTGAGGAACAGGCCCACCCAACTGAAGTCGGTGGCCTCGTTGATCGGGTTCAGTGATGCTCCACCGGTGAACGCGAGGACCGCCAGCAGCGGCAGGGCGATCGCCGCCAGGGCGATGCCCATGCCGAGCAGGATCGACGCCATGGCCGGCACCGGATACATGAATGCGCTGGTGAAGCCGGTGTAGAAGCTCACGTCGGAGGTCATCCGTCCGGTGAGCCCACCGGTGTACTTGGCCTTCTCCACGTTCTGAAGCTGGGCCCCGGGGATGCCCGCGCCGCAGTGCTTGCACATCAGTTCGACGTAGATGTCATCCGAAGTGGCCTTCTGACCACACCCGGGGCAGATCCGATCCCTGGGGTCCTTCGGCTTTGGTTTCTCTTCGGGGGCGGCGGCGGCCTGGGCCTCCTTGAGCGTCATGCGCTTGCCCTTGCGCTCCTGGACGACGGCTTCACCCGCGCTCTCGATGGCTGCCAGCGAGCCCAGGTCCAGGGACTTGCCGTCCGCGGGAGAGGCTTCGGCGTTCGCGGGGATGGTGACTCCGCTCTTGCAGGCCGGGCAGCGGACATTGCGTCCGACCCAGTCGTCGGGCACCTGGAGGTTTTTGCTGCAGTTGGGGCAAGTGATCTTCATGTTGTCTCTGGCAAGGTTTCCAGCATCAATCTGAGTGACGGATTATCGCGTTCCGCGCGAGCCGGTCAAGCAGGCGCATGTCGCCCCTGGCCCGGGCATCTCGAATGCCGGCTGGTCAGCAGTCCGTGCGGGTGGGCCGGAGGAGTGAAGGAGTCGGCTCAGGCGGGCTGGAGCT
>CAYVVX010000050.1:1691-10795 GCA_964455315.1 uncultured Planctomycetales bacterium
CTGGAGCTGTTCGTCGCCGTCCTGCTCGCCGAGCGCGGAGCGGAGCTTGGTGAACGCCTTGCGTTCGATCTGGCGGACGCGCTCCTTGGTCACGCCGAATTCCTTGCCGATCTGGTCGAGGGTCATCGGCTCGGCGCCTTCGTTGAGACCGTAGTGGCAGGTCAGCACGTGGCGCTCGCGGGCGGTGAGGTACACGAAGCCCTTATGCAGCAGGTGCCGGGCGGCTTCGATGATCGAATCGCGGGCGGTGTCGTTCGCGGCCGGGGCGGAAGCCAGCGCCTCGTCCACGCCGGTGACCATGCGGGCGGACTGGTACATCTGTTCGGGGACGGTGCGGGCGTAATTGCGCATGATCGCCCAGGAGGCGTAGGTGCTGAACTTGAAGCCGCGGGCGTAATCGAACTTCTCGACGGCGCGCATGAGCGAGAGATTGCCGTCGCTGACCGTCTCGAAGAAGCAGGCCGCCCGTCCGACGTGGCGCCGGGCGATGCTGACCACCAGGCGAAGGTTGGCCCGGAGGATATCGTTCTTGACGGCTTCGGCGTCCTTCAGGAGGGCGTCAACGGCATCGAGCTGCTCGTCGGTGACGGTGAGCGGGTCGATGGCCTTGCGCAGGCGGTCGGCCTTGAACTTCAGGTAGTTGTAGCGCCGGAAAAAGGCTCGTTCCTGCTGCGGCGTGAGCAGCGGTTGGCGGTAGAGCTCCTGCAGGTAGGGGGGCAGGTCGCGCGGCGGGCGCACCCGGCGCGGCTCGATGTCCTCCTCGTCCCCCGAGGACTGCAGGATCACCTGGTCGGCGCCGGGGGTCTCGAATTCCTGGTTATGAATGAAGCGGACATCGGCCGCGAGCAGAATCCTGGCTCGCACCTCGCGGACCACGGCCTCGACGGAAGCCTTCGAGCGGCGGAACTCCGCGGCAACCGCCTGGACCGACTGGCCCGAACGGACCGCGTCGTAGATCGCCTGCAGGGCCGGCTCGATGATGGGCTGATCGTCCTGACCGAAGAGGGCAGTCTGGGGGTTGGACTGGTCGTAGCGGCGCAGCGTGTAACGGACGGTTTCGACGGCCCGGCCGACCTTCGCGGCGATGACCTGGGACAGTTCGTGCAGGCGCATGCGCCGCTCGGCCAGCGCTTCACGAGCCAGGTCCACGATGCACTGCTTCTCGTCGTCGGTGAGCTGGGTGAAGGCCGCGCCGCGCTTGACCAGGTCGATATGGCGCGACACGAAGCGGCGGATGGACCGCTCGCTGAAGGCCATGCGGATGGTGCCGTCGGGGTAACGGAGCTTGCGCCCGATGAGCCCGCGGCGGCGCCAGCGGCAGATGGTCTTGGTGGAGACCTTGAGTCGTTCGGATACTTCTTCGGTGGTCTGCCACGCGCCCGGGAGCTCCACCGGCAAGGCCGGCGAGCTGCTCAAATCCTCGGCCAGCTGGGCGAGATCCTCAACCAGTGCCTTGCCCAGGATGGCCTTGTGTGTGCTGTGTCCGCGCGGGCGGAAACCCGTGATGCGGTGGTAGATGAAATCGTAGGGGTAGTTCTTGTCGGGCTCGACAAAGTCCGCCAGGTTCTCAACGGCGTCAAGCTGCCGCAGGCGCAGTCGCACCGGGGAGATCTTGAGCTGGTGAGCCAACTCGGCCAGGCATTGGGCATGGTATTTGGCCACGGAGTACCTCCGGTGAGGCGGCATCATCGCCTCGCGTCGCCTTCTCCGACGGCCGGGAGCCCGTTCCGGCTGGTAAAGGCGGCATGACCTCAGGATTGTCGTGTCCGGTCGAGTTGCCTCGGCCGGACCCCCACGCTTCGTGGTTGTCGTGGCCCCGCGCCTTCCCATAAGCATACGTTATGGGCGCACGCAGGGTGACGACTCCTCTATATTATCGTCACCATACTCGCAAGCGTCAACTCGACGGTTCGGCCGCAGCCTGCCGACCAACTGGTCGAAGGCTGGCTGTCGCCCCGTGTGGACGCAAGTCATTATAGGCCCGTTATTTACAAGTATCAAGGTGATTCCGAGCCTGGGAAACGGGGAGCACACCCACTGTGACCCGACGGCGAAACAACCGGAAGTTGGCTGAATCAGCCTCATAAGACCTGGATGCCGCCCAGGCAGGGGGCGACTTGCGAGGTCGGCCTCGCCGTTCTAGACTTCCCCCGTGCTCGGGCGGAAAGTCACGGCTTTGATCACCCTGGCGGCATGGTGTGGACTCACCATCGGTCTGCCCGTGCCCACGCGCGTGCCGGCTGGCGGCTCGGCGGGCAAGGTTGAGGCCTTTCCCTGCCAGGGCCACAACTGCGGGTGCGTCACGGCGGAGATGTGCCGCAGGGCGTGCTGCTGCTTCCCCAAGCGGGTCGAGCCGCACAGGGATTGCTGCGAAAAGCCGCCGCAGCACGAGCGGCACGGCGGGCTGCGCATCGTGTCCCCCCTGAAGTGCCAGGGGCTCGATGGACTGCAACTCCTTACCCATCTGATCGTCGGCTTGCCCCAACCGAACGCGGCACCGACCCGCGACGTTCACGCCGAGCGGTTGAAACCGCCGGTCGCTTTCGCTCCCGCCTCGCGCGTGCTGGAAGTCAGCCCGCCTCCGCCCCGATATCCCCTGCCCCTTGCCTGAGTTCCTTCTGACGTCGCCGCGCCGGTGACGAACCGGTACGGCTCGCGCCGAGCGATCGAGTGTATCCGCATGGCCGCGAAGGCTTCCTGGCCGGCGGTCCCGGTGCATCAGCGCGCGGCAGGCGTTGCGACCACTGAATCCCATGCTGGGAGGCTGAGCGTGCGCAGAATCTCTCGCGCCGTTGGTTTTACTTTGATCGAAGTACTGGTGGTGGTGGCGGTGATCGCGCTGCTGGCGGCGATCCTGCTGCCGTCGCTGTCGCGGACGCGGCAGTCCGCGCAGCGGGCCGGGTGCCTGGCGAACATCCGCAGCCTGGCCCTGGCCCAGGTGATGTACGCCAATGTTCAGAAGGATCTACTGGTGGTGGCGGGGGACGGGAGCTACGACATCCAGGGTTCGTGGATCGGCCTGCTCGAGCGGGAGTCGGCCCATGCCCTGGTGCGGCGCTGTCCGTCGGACCGAAGCCGTTACTTCGACTCGCTGTACAGCGAGTTCGATCCGCCCGTCCATCGGGCCACCAGCTACGGCATCAACAACTACATATCCCCGACGCATGTGCCTCTGGGCGTCGAACCGGTCAGCCGCCTCAGCCAGGTCAAGCGACCGGCGGGCGTGGTCCAGTTCGTCGAGATGGCCGAGTCCGGCACGTATGCCGTCGCCGACCATCTGCACGTGCAGAAGTTCTTCAATCCGCTGACACCACAGGCCACGCCCGCACGGGTCGAGGTGCAGATGCCCCTGGGGCGGCACGGGGGGCGACCCGCCGAGTGGAGTGGCGTGCTGAGTTACAGCTTCCTGGACGGCCACGCGGAAACCCTCCCGCTGCGGTCGGTTTACACCGATCCCAGGCGCAACCGGTTCAACCCCGCGGTGGCGCCGTGAATCAGAGACGACTTTGCCTTTCATTCTCTTGTATTAGAGCCTGTTCCATGTTTCGAGCCGTAAGAGACACACTCGTCATCATGATCTGTGCCGCGGGCCTGCTGCCCGTGGCGGCATTCGGGCACGGCCCGCAGATCCAGATCAGCATCGACAACCAGCAGATCGTTACCCGGGCGCTGCACGGCGATGGACCTTATGACGACGCCCTCACGCCGATCCAGCGCGTGTACGAGATGCCGCTGGCCCAGCGCGCGCTGGCCGATGCCAACGACGGCTGGTACGCCCAGCCCAACGCTTCGTTCGCGTTCACCGGACCAGGTATCGCCACCGCCCTGGGGGGCTTTTCCAGCGGGTCGATCCTGAGCCTCACTTTCACCGACGGGCTCAAGCTCTGGGATGGCGGGGGATTTGCCGATCCGGGGACAGAGCAGATCGATGCCTATCGGGGCGCTACTCATGCCGCCGGCGCGGTCACCTCGGACGCCGGCCCGTTCCAGTCGTACAGCTTCACGGCCATCTCCGGCAGCGCCGACGAGCACAAGACGGCCTATTTCCGCCTGCTGGGTGATGGCGTGTCACCGAACACCGCGAGCGACGATGGCGTGTACCTGCTGAGCCTGCAGTTGACCAGCGACCAACCAGGCGTGGGGCCATCGCTGCCGTACTGCTTTCTGCTCAGCAAGAACGCCGCCCCCGGCGAGCTGGCGGCGGCCAGATCGTACGTGAACCGGTACCTGGTTCCCGAGCCAGGCGCGGCGGTCCTGCTGGCTTGTGGAGTCATGGCGGCCATGCGCCGACGTCGCCGCACACGGTGGCATGATCCTGGACACGGGTAACAATTCGTCGGTGCGTTCTCCCCGGGGGCGGAGCCGCCGGTTCCGCCCCCGGGGGTTGCTGGTCATGGAGCAGGAGTCGGCATCATGAAAGCGTTCTTGTCGATGGGTGCTGGTGCGGCGGTGATCGCATCGGTCGCGATGGGTCATCCCGGTCCGCGGGTCTGGGTGAGCGTGGAGGAGGGCAGGATCACCACCTACGCCGGGCCCTATCCGCCCGGTGATCCCGCCAACTATGCGCCATCACGGGTGTTCGCCCAGGCGCTGGCGGACGAGGGGGACGATGCCTGGTTCACCGAGGTTCCCGGGTTTCAGATGGTTCCTGGAGGCAGTATTCCGGCCGGGACCACGTTCCACTACGACATCATGGGGCCGCTGTTGTGGTTCGATCCCGGCGACGCGGCGCGATGCCCGTTTTTCGAGCCGGCGTCAGCCCATTTCGCAACGACGCCGCCGGTGCCCGAATTCGCGGTGATCAACGAGCTTTTCCAGATCCGGTACACGGGTGCCGGGATGGTGAGCGGCGATCCCGCGTTTGCGTTCAACGGCAGCTCCGGGGACCACAACCATTTGAGCTATTACCTGCTGGGCGACGGGGTGAATCCCGGCGGCGGCGCGGACGGGATTTATGCCCTGCCGCTGCGGCTGCGGGCCGGCGGTTTCACCGCGTCGGAGACGTTTCACCTGATCCTGGGGAAGAACGTCTCCGCGGGAGCGCTCGCCGCGGCCGCCGATGTGATGGCAAACCCGCGCGTGCGGTCCGATCTCGACTGCGATGGGGACGTCGACGGCGATGACTTCGCTCTGTTCGCGGTGTGCCGGACGGGGCCGCAACTGGGCCCGGTGCCTTCCGGGGCGGGAAGGGAGCATTGTCCGCGGGTGGATGCCGATCACGATGACGACGTGGACATGAGCGATTTCGGCGCGTTCCAGAAGTGCATCAGCGGGTCGGACGTCCCGGCCGATCCGGCATGTGAGGAGTGATCCCGCGGAGCAAACCATGCCCGGGCTGACACGATGACCGGGGGCTGCGCGACTTTGCTCGCGAAACGGCCGGCACCGGGGCCGGCCGCTACATCCGGGGGCCGCCGGCACAAGGGCCGGCCGCCGCATCCGGGCTCTTGCGGTGAATCATCGCTACGTGGTGTGCTGCACAAACTGCTCATAGAGCCGGGCGTACTTACCGTCGCCCTCCAGCAGTTATGCGTGGGTGCCGCGCTCGATGATGCGCCCGTGGTCGATGACCAGGATGACGCTGGCCCGCTTGATGGTGCTGAGCCGGTGGGCGACGACAAAAGTGGTTCGACCGGCCAGGAGCCGTTCCAGGGAGCGCTGGATGAGCAGCTCGGTCCCGGTGTCGATGGCGCTGGTGGCTTCGTCGAGCAGGAAGATGCGCGGATCAGCCAGGAAGGCCCGGGTGAAGCAGACCAGTTGACGCTGTCCGAGGGACATGTTGGCCCCGCGCTCGCCCACCTCGGTGTTGAAGCCGTCCTTCATGGAGGCGATGACGTCGAAGGAGCCGATGGCCCGCGCGGCGTCGATTACCTGCTCGCGGGTCGCACCGGGGCGGGCGTAACGGATGTTGTCCATGACCGTGCCGGTGAACAGGTAGTTGACCTGCAGCACCAGGCCCATCTGCCGGTGCAGCGACTCGCCGGTCACATGGCGAATGTCGTGCTCATCGACCAGGATCCGGCCGTGCTGGGGCTGATAGAAGCGGGCGATGAGCGAGACGATGCTGCTCTTGCCGCTGCCGGTGGCGCCGACCAGGGCGACCATCTGGCCGGGGCGGGCGGAGAAGGTGATGTCGTGCAGCACGGGGCGATCGGGGTGGTAGCCGAAGGTGACCTTCTCGAAGCGGACTTCGCCACGGATGGGCGGCAGGGGCTTCGCGTCGGGCAGGTCGGCCACCTCCGGCTCGGTGTCCATGAGGTTGAAGATGCGCTCGGCGCCGGCCATGGCCATCATGAGCTGGTTGTAGAAGTTGCCGAAGGTCAGGATCGGCTGCATGAACCAGTCCCAGTAGAGAAACGCGGCGACCACGGCGCCGACGCCCTGCCGGGTGGAGATCCCGCCGGAGACGAGCAGATAACCTCCGTAGCTAATGATGATGACCTTGCCGGTGAACCCGACCAGGTGGAGGAGCGGCTGGTAGGTACCGTTGATGCGGGCGGCGATAAGGTTGTTGGCGGTGTTGCGCTCCTGGAGAAAGTCGAAGGTGCGCAGGTTGGGCTCCTGGCGGTTGAAGGCGGTGACCACCCGGACGCCGGTGATGTTCTCGGCGAGGTTGGTGCTCAGCCGGGTGAACCCTTCGCGGATCACCTGCCAGGCGGCGCCGGCCCGGCGGCGGTAGATGCGGTTGGTGACGAAGAGGATGGGGCCCAGCCAGACCACCGCGAAGAACAGCCGGGAATCGGTGCGGAACAGCATGATCGCGGCGAAGACCATCATCAGGCTGTTCTTGATGATGGCGTCCATGCCCCAGACGTTGATCTCGCGAACGCTGTTGATGTCGCTGGTGCAGCGGCTGATGATCCGCCCCAGCTTGGTCCTGTCGTAATAGCTCATGGAGAGCTTCTGCAGATGGGAAAAGAGTTGCCGGCGCAGGTCGAATTGCACCCGCTCACCGGCGTCGACCATGATCAGGATGGTGGCCCGGTGCAGCAGCAGCGCGGTGGTCAGCACGGCCGCCCAGATCCCGACGATGCCGGCGAGATGCCAGATCGCCTGGCTCTGGGTGGGCATGCCCTCGAGCGTCCCGGCGGCGTATCCGGTGGTCCAGTTGACGATCCAGCGCATGAACTGCGGCGACTGGAGCTCGAGGATGACCATGATCACGCCGAGCGAGATGCCCAGCGCATAGCGGCGCTTGTACGGTGCGAGGTAGCTGAACAGGCGGCGGATCAGCTTCCAGTCGATGGGGCGATAGCGCGGCTCGTCCTCCTCTTCCCATGCGGGCAGATGCGGCGCGGGCTCTGGCGGGCGCGCGGGGCGGCGGCGGCGGATGCGTTCGAGAACCTGGGCGACCACGGCTAGAGCCTCCCCTCCTCTTCGCTGGGTCGATCGTCGGGGCGGACGGCCGCGGCCGCGGCGCTGATGCGCCGCGGATCGAGCACGCGGTCCATGTGCGAGAGCAGGTCGCCGGCGGCGTCGCGGGCGACGTCATCACCGAAGAGCTGCACGGCGGCGATGTCGCGATAGTGCCCGTCCGCGTGCATGAGCTGATCGTGCGTACCCGTCTGGGTCACCTCGCCGTTTTCCAGGACGATGACCAGGTCGGCCCGCTTCACCGTGCTGATGCGGTGGGCGATGACAAAGGTGGTCCATTGCTTGCGGGCCTCGGTGAGCCCCTGGCGGATCATGTCCTCGGTTTCCGGGTCGATGGCCGCGGTGGCGTCGTCGAGGACCAGGATGCGCGGGTTCTGCAGGATGGCCCGGGCGATGGCCAGCCGCTGCCGCTGACCGCCGGACAGCGACGCCCCGCGCTCGCCGAGCACGGTGTCGTAGCCCTTGGGCAGATCCTTGACGAACTCGTCGGCCTGGGCCAGGCGCGAGGCATCGCGGACCTCGTCGCCGCGGATGTGCGGGCGCCCGTAGGCGATGTTGGCGGTGACCGTGTCGCTGAACAGGTAGGTTTCCTGGAAGACGTAGGCGATCTCGGTGCGCAGGCTGTTCAGCGATGCTTCGCGGATGTCCATGCCGTTGATGAGGATGCGGCCGCGCTGGGGGTCGTAGAAGCGGGCCAGCAGGTTGACCAGGGTGGTCTTGCCGGCACCGGTGGGGCCGACGATGGCGACGATGGAGCCGCCCTCGGCGCGGAAGCTGACGTCGCGGAGCACCGGCTTGCGCGGGTCGTAGCCGAAGCTGACGTTATCGAATTCAACATGTGCCGGGCCGGGCGGAATCGGACCGGCGTCGGGCTGCTCCTGGACCGTGGGCGGGGCCAGCAGCACCTCGCGCAGCCGACGGGCGGAGACGATGGCGTTCTGGTACTGCTCGTTGATGGTCGCCACCTGCTGGAGCCGCCCGAGGATCGCGCCCATGGCCGCCCCCAGCATGAGGATGTCGCCAGCGAACAGCTTGCCCTGGATGATGAGCACGCCGGCGGCCAGGAACAGGGTCAGGTGCGAGGCCATGGCGATGCTGCGGACGACGGGGGTGAAGTTGGCGAACAGCCGGACGCGATGCATGACCCGCCCGAAGAAGTCGTCGCAGCTCTCGTTGTACTTGCCGATCTCGAGGGATTCGGTGGCGAAGGCCTTGACCACGTGGACCCCGGCGATGTTTTCGGTGATCAGGGAGACGTTGTGATCGCCGGATTCCATGACCGCCTTGAGCGCGGGCTGGGCCTTGCGGCTGAATTTCATGATGTACCAGGTCCACACCGGCAGGGGCGCCAGCGCCAGCGCCGCCACCCAGGGCGAGCGGGTCAGCAGCAATGCCACGTAGCCGCCCACGATCAGCAGGATCTCCAGCGTGGTCAACACCGCGGAGTTCACGAAGGCGCGGACGTTCTGCAGGTCGGTCAGCGCCCGGTTGATCAGTTCACCGGTGGAGATGGTGTCGTGGAAGCTGAAGCCGACCCGTTGCAGCTTGTCGTACACGGCCTCGCGGATGTAAAAGACCATGTCCATGCTCATCTTCATGTTGGAGATTTCGCGGAGGAAGATGAGGCCGCCCAGGGTCACGGTCAGGCCGCCCAGTACCAGGACGACGCCGCGCAGCCGGATGGCATCGGGGTCCTGGCTCGTGATCCACGGCCAGAATCCGATCTGCGC
>CAYVVX010000050.1:10805-13454 GCA_964455315.1 uncultured Planctomycetales bacterium
CTTCCTGGTGGGTACGCACTTTCTGAATGTGGTTGATCGCCTCGGCGGTCTGCCGGACGATGAGAATCTCGACCCCGATGAAACAGCTCAACACCAGGCAGGCCTGCACAACCTGTCGTGTTACCGGGCGGACGAATCCGAACATCCAGCCGAACAGTTGCCGGCTGGTTTCCTCCGGCGCGTTAAGCTGCGGCGTTTGCACCTGAAAACCTTTGCTCCATCCTCGCCCGGCGGGTGACCGCCCCCATGCCAAACCGCGCAGTGTAGCACCCCCGGCCCTCCGGCGGAAGACGGTGCCTGCCGCCATCGTCCCTGGCATCGGGGCTGACGTTGTAGAGCCGCGGACTGTCGTTCTCCACCCGATAAATGAACTCCCTGCCCGAGATGGGATCAGTCCCGATGGTTCGCAGAACCCTGTTGAATTCTCGATCACGATGGGAACGACTACAATGGAGGCGGGGTCGCGGTGGCAACGATTGTCCCTGCGGTTTCGCTGGACGGGCTCCATGAGGGCGCCTTGGGCATGGACACGCAACTGGCCTTCGACATCCAGCCTCAGCCGACCGAGACGACCTGCGGGCCGACCTGCCTGCAGGCCGTGTACCGCTACTACGACCAGCACCTGGACCTGCAGGAGCTGATCGCGGAGATCCCCACGGTCGAGGGCGGGGGCACCCTGGGCGTCCACCTGGCCTGCGATGCCTTGCGGCGGGGCTTCAAGGCGAAGGTCTACACTTATAACCTGCAGGTGTTCGACCCCACCTGGTTCGCGGAGGACGAGGTGGATATCGGTGAGCGACTGGAAGCGCAGCTTCGGGTCAAGCGTGTCCCGCGGTTGCAACAGTCGTCCCGGGCCTACCTGGAGTTTCTCAAGCTGGGCGGTCGCATTCGTTTCCGGGACCTGACCTCCCAGCTCATCCGCAAGTACCTGAACCGGGGAATGCCGATCCTGACCGGGCTGAGCGCCACCTACCTGTACCGTGCTCCGCGGGAGTGCGGGCCGGACAACGAACCGGACGACGTGCGCGGCGAGCCGGCCGGTCACTTCGTGGTGCTGTGCGGCTACGACCGCGAGGCCCGGCAGGTGCTGGTCGCCGACCCCCTGTTTCCGAACCCGGTGGCCCAGGGACACTTTTACCATGTGGACATCGAACGGCTGATCTGTGCTATCATGCTGGGCGTGATGACGTACGACGCCAACCTGCTGATCATCGAGAAGCCGGGGTGGCCGATGGAGAAGGTTCCCGAAGGATCCAGACATGCCGATCTTCCTGGTCGTGGGTAACACCCGGGACTGCCAATTCCAGATTCCCGGCGTCGAGGTGGTCTCGGCGCGAACCTACCTGACCGATCCCCACTACAGCGAGGTGCGCGGCGCCAAGGTGTTCAACCTGTGCCGCTCGTACCGCTACCACAGCCTGGGTTACTACGTGTCGCTGCTGGCCGCGGCGCGGGGGCACCGGCACATCCCCAACACGACCACCATCCAGGACATGAAGTCCCCGAACATGATCCGCTTCGTGGGCGAGGAGCTGGACGAACTCATTCAGCAGAGCCTGGCGCCGGTTCATTCCCACGAGTTCACACTGAGCATCTACTTCGGGCAGAACCTCGCCAAGCGGTACAGCCGGATCAGCCGGCACCTGTCCAACATGTTCGAGACGCCGCTGCTGCGGGCCACCTTCACCCGCCGCAAGAGCTGGAAACTGACCGGCATCGAGCCCCTGGCACTCAGCGAAGTGCCGGAGGACCACCGCCCGTTCATCACCGAGGCGGCGAAGGAGTATTTCCAGATCCGCCGCGGGCCGATCCGCAAGCCCGTACCGCGCTACGACCTGGCCATCCTGTACGATGAGAAATCGGACAAGTCCCCCTCCGATGAGAAGGCCATCCGCAAGTTCGTCAAGGCCGCCGAGTCGTTCGGGCTGGGCACGGAAATCGTCGGGCGCGACGACTACGGGCGCATCGGCGAGTTCGACGCGCTCTTCATTCGCGAGACCACCGAGGTCAATCATCACACCTACCGTTTCGCCCGCCGGGCGGCGGCGGAGGGGCTGGTGGTCATCGATGATCCCGAGTCGATCCTCAAGTGCACCAACAAGGTGTATCTCGCCGAGTTGTTCGAGCGCTACGAGGTGCCCATCCCCAAGACGGTCATCGTCCACAAGGACAACCTGGAAGAAGTGGCCGGGCAACTGGGCCTGCCCTGCGTGCTCAAGCGGCCGGACAGCTCCTTTTCCCAGGGGGTGGTCAAGGTGACCGCCCAGGAGGAACTGATCCGCCAGGTGGAGGATCTGCTGGAGCGGTCGGAGTTGATCGTAGCCCAGGAGTTCCTGCCCACGCCGTTTGACTGGCGGGTGGGCATCATCGACGGCGAGCCTTTGTACGTGTGCAAGTACCACATGGCCCGCGACCACTGGCAGATCATCAAATGGGGAACACACGGCGTCGATGACAACGGGCGCGTTGAGACCATGGCGGTGGAGCAGGCCCCCCGCCAGGTGGTGCGGACGGCGCTGCGGGCCGCGAACCTGATCGGCGACGGGCTGTACGGCGTGGACCTCAAGCAGGTGGGGCGGCGATGCTGTGTGATCGAGGTTAATGACAATCCCAACATCGACGCCGGCTTCGAGGATCACATCCTCAAGG
>CAYVVX010000050.1:13464-14254 GCA_964455315.1 uncultured Planctomycetales bacterium
GAGCTGTACGCCCGCATCATGAGCGTGTTTCTCAAGCGGATCGAACGGCGGACCGAGGTGGGAACCTCCCGCGGCGATGGTGTGAGGTCGAGCCGTGCGACTCTTTGAAGGCGTCGGCGTCGAGCTTGAATACATGATCGTGCGGCGGGACACGCTGGATGTGCTGCCGGTCAGCGATCAGGTGCTCCGCGCGGTGGCCGGCGAAATCACCTCCGAGGTCGAGTGCGGCGAACTGGCCTGGTCCAACGAGCTGGTCCTGCATGTCATCGAGCTGAAGACCAACGGGCCGGCCGCCTCCCTGTCCGGTCTGGCCGAGCTGTTTCATCGCGACGTGCTGCGGATCAACCGGCTGCTGGAACCGCTGGGCGGGCAACTGCTGCCCACGGCCATGCACCCCTGGATGGACCCGGACACGGAAACCAGGCTCTGGCCCCACGACTACAACGAGGTATACGAGGCTTTTGACCGCATCTTCTCCTGTCGCGGACACGGCTGGTCGAATCTGCAGAGTGTCCATCTCAACCTGCCGTTCGCGGACGACGATGAGTTCGGGCGGCTTCACGCGGCCATCCGGATGATCCTGCCCATCCTGCCGGCGCTGGCGGCCAGCTCACCGGTCCTGGACGGACGGGTGGGCCCGAGCTTGGACAACCGCCTGGAGGCCTACCGTGGTAACGCCCGGCGGGTACCCTCGGTGAGCGGGGAGGTCATCCCGGAGCAGGCATTCAGCGAGGCGGATTACCGTCACCTGATCCTGGGACGGATTTATGACGATCTTTCGTCACTTGAT
>CAYVVX010000051.1:0-8184 GCA_964455315.1 uncultured Planctomycetales bacterium
CGACGCGCTGATCGGCCTGCTCCTGGGGGCCGGCGTAGTCGGTCTGCTGGGGCACTTCCTCTACCGCTGGTGGGTGGGTTTCACCGCGGGGATGATCGCCCTGATGCTGGTGGCGGCGCTGAGCGCGCCGGAAATCGGCTCGGAAGTGAACGGTTTCCTGGATCAGCAGCACGGCGTGGGCACCGGCGGCTATGACCATGTGCTGCCGGCACCGGAGAGCGAGGCCGGGATCAGTGCCCTGCGGCAGGAATTGTTTGCCTTCGGTGACCACCTCATGGCCGAGCGCCGCGACGTGGTTTATCGGCTGGGTGCCGTGGGTGGGCTGGCCTTTCTGGTCGGACTGGGACTGGGGCTGATGCTGCCCCGGCTGACCACGGTGATCGGTACCTCGGTGCTGGGCGTGAGCGGACTGCTGATTGGCTTCGGGGTGCTGATGTCGAAGCATCAGCCCGGGGCATGGTCGAACGTGTCGGCCCATCCGGGGTGGCTGGCGGCGGCGGCGGGTCTGATCTGTCTGACCGCGGTGAGCGTGCAGGCCCGCGGTCGCAAGCGTGCAAGCCCCGCCGAGCCGGACGCGGACGGTGAGCCGGCCTTCGGATGATTTGCCCGCCGGTCGAGTTGTATTCGACACTACGTGTGGCCGGCTACGCGCACGCCGGCTGAGACCGGCAGGCGGAGCGGGGTTGGGAATCGCATTTCCGATAATGCTGGGGCCCGCGGCGGATCGGTGAGTGCCGTCGTGGATGGGGTATCCTGTGATGTTGACATTGAGCTTATCCGGCGTGCTTGACGATCTGGCCGGGCAGGAACTCTTCATCGGCCTGTTTCTATGCGGGGCGGGCCTGGTGTTCATGATCATGGGCGGGCGGATCTTCAAGTCGCTGATCGCGGTCAGCTTCGGCGTGGCGGGCTTCGTCATCGGGCACCTGCTGCCGGTCAGCGAGCTCGCCCAGATCGTCTGCGCCTTCGGGTGCGCCCTGGCCCTGGGACTGCTCAGCCTCTACGCGGTCAGGCTCTCGCTCGCGGCGCTGTCCGGGGGGCTGGCCCTGCTGGCCATGCTGGGTCTGTTGAGCCAGTTCGGACTGGATCCGCGCATCGAGCTCACCCTGGCGGGCATGGTGGCGGTGTTCATTCTCTCGCTGACCTTCATCATGTACGCCGAGGTGATCGCGCTGACCACCAGCTTTGAGGGCGCGGTGCTGTTTCTCGGCGGTTTGGTGGTGTTCCTGGCCCAGAGCCAGACGGTCTGGGGCCACATTCGCGGCCTGCTCCTGGAGAACGGCGTGTTTCTGCCGTTCCTGATCCTGTCCGGCACCGTCACCGGCTATTACCTCCAGATCGCCCAGTCACGCGAAGAAGCCAGCGGCGTATCCGTGGGCGCATGAGCCGGCCCGGACTGTTGTGCCGCGCCCGGGCCCGGTAGAATACCCCCGCGCCGCGACGGTTTTTCCGGCAGGGAGCGATGCTTATCGGGACCGCACGGTTCCCGGCTCCCGGCTGCGGTCGCGGCCAGGCGGGAGCGATCCGCGATGGTTCACGGGCTCGGCGTGGTGCTGGACAGTTTCGGGCAGCCGGTCAGGGAGGCCCTCCAATCCGCGTCCAGCCTCGCCTTCCGCGAGATCGAACTGCCCGCCACCCGCGACGAGGTCACTCCCGAAGCCCTCTCGCGGACCGGCCGGCGGCACCTGGCCCACTATGTCTCCAGTCTCGGCCTGCGGCTCTCGGCGCTGGGCGCCGACCTGGGCGGCGGGCGGTTCACCGACAGTGCCTCCCTCGAGCGACGACTCGATCAGACCCGGCAGGTGATGGAGCTGGCCGCGGAACTGCACGTGCCGCTGGTGACCACGCATCTCGGGCGGCTCAGCCGGCAGGTGCTGGAACGCGGTCACCTGCTCGAGGCCGTCCGGCATCTCGCCGAGTGCGCCGACCGCACCGGCACGCTGATCACCTTTGAAACCGGCGGCAACCCCGAGTTGATCGCCCAGGTCCTGCGCGAGGCCGGCTCGTCGATGCTGGGGGCGTGTTACGATCCTGGCTCGCTGCTGATCGACGGGTACGACCCGCTGGCCGGGGTGTCACCGCTGGCCGACAGGATCCTCATCGCCCGCATCCGCGACGCCACGCCCGGCACCAGCGACTTCGCCGATGCCGACAATCGCCCCGGGCGTGAAACACCGCTCGGTGAGGGGCAACTCGACCTGCCCGAGTACCTGGCAGCGCTGGATCAGGCCGGGTACCGCCGCGTGCCGTTCCTGCGCCGGACGCAGTCGGATCAGCCGCTCCGGGAGCTGGCCGAGGCCCGGGATCGGATCGAGGGAATGATTCGGTAGACTGTTCCGCTTCATCGGCACGTCGTGACATCCGCCGAACTGTGCGCCGCCGCGGCCGCGCGGTACCATCACGCTCGCGACGACAGCGCGGCGCTGTTGACCTCCGAAGCTTCATCAACCTTGAAAGGGCGAACCATGCGGATCGGCGTGGATCTGATGCTGTGGACCGGCTGCTTCACGAAGAAGGAACTGCCCCTGATCGACAAGGTCGCGAAGATGGGCTTCGACGGCGTCGAGTTCCCCATCTTCAACCCCAAAGCGGTGGACGTGAAAGCCACCCGCAAGGCCCTGGCCGACAACGGGCTCGGCTCCACCGCCTGCACGGTCATCGTCGCCGGTTCGCTGA
Organism: uncultured Planctomycetales bacterium; assembly: GCA_964455315.1. Taxonomy (GTDB): domain Bacteria; phylum Planctomycetota; class Phycisphaerae; order UBA1845; family PWPN01; genus CAYVVX01. The sequence continues at coordinate 2,677 of CAYVVX010000051.1, forward strand.
TCTCCACCAGCCCGCGCGAGCGCAAAGCGGCCCTCGACCATCTTCGCGCCGCCGCCGACGTGTGCAAGGCCATCGGCTGCGACGTCATGGCCGGTCCGCTGTACTCGCCGGTGGGGCTGCTCATCGGGCGGGGACGCAACGACGCCGAGTGGAAGTACGCCGTGGAGGGACTGCGCAAGCTGGCCGACACCGCGGAGATCCTCGACATCCAGGTCGGCATTGAGCCGCTCAACCGGTTCGAGACTTTCTTTCTGAACACCGTCGCGGACGCGTTGAAGCTGTGCAAGGAGGTCGGCAGTGATCACGTTGGCGTGCACTACGACACCTTCCACGCCAACATCGAGGAGAAGGATCCCGTGGCCGCGCTGCGCAAGATCGGGCGCAGGCACCTGGCCCTGGTGCATGCCAGCGAGAACGATCGCGGCATCCCCGGCAGCGGTCACGTGCCCTGGGATGCCACCATGGCCGAGCTCAGGAAGATGAAGTACGACGGCTGGATCACCATCGAGAGCTTCGTGCCGGCGATCAAGGAACTGGCCCATGCGGCGAGCATCTGGCGCCCGCTGGCCAGGAGCGGCGACGAGCTGGCCAGGAAGGGGCTGAAGTTCCTCCGCCAGTACGCGAAGTAGCCTGGCGCGGCGGCCGGCAGCAGGGCCGACCGCTGCCGGCGGGTTCGCGAAAACCGCCTCCCGTCACAGGATGAACCGGCTGACGTCCTCGTCGCGGACCAGGTCGGCGAGCTTCTCGCGGACCAGGGCGCCGCTGACGGTCACCCGTTCCCCACGGCGGTCGGGGGCGTCAAAGGAGATTTCCTCCATCACCTTCTCCATGATGGTATAGAGCCGCCGGGCACCGATGTTGGTGGTGTTGCTGTTGACCTGGAAGGCCAGCTCGGCCATGGCCTCGATGGCGTCGGGGGTGAACTCCATCTTCACCCCTTCGGTGGCCAGCAGGGCCACCTGCTGCCGCGAGAGGGCGTTCTGCGGCTGGGTGAGGATGCGGACGAAATCGTCGCGGGTCAGGTCGGTCAGCTCCACGCGCAGCGGAAAGCGCCCCTGCAGCTCGGGCATCAGGTCGGCGGGCTTGCTGGCGTGAAACGCCCCGGCCGCGATGAACAGGATGTGATCGGTCTTGACCGCGCCGTGGCGGGTCGACACCGTCGAGCCCTCCACGATCGGCAGCAGGTCGCGCTGCACGCCCTGCCGGGACACGTCGGGACCGTGCTGGGCACCGGTCATGGCCACCTTGTCGATCTCGTCGAGAAAGACGATCCCGCTGTTCTCCGTCCGCCGGATGGCCATCTCGGTGACCTTTTCGCGGTCGATGAGCTGGTCGGCCGCCTGCTGCAGCAGCACCCGCCGCGCCTCGCGCACCGGCAGCCGGCGGCTCCTGGACTGCTGCGGCATCAGCTTCTCGAAGAAGTTCTGCATCTCCGGGTCGAGCTGGTCGATGCCCACGGCGGCCATCATGCCCGTGGGCATGGCCTTCTCCTCGGCCACGATCTCGACCTCGCGGTCGTCGAACTCGCCGTCGCGGAGCCGCTGGCGAAATTTCTCGCGGGTGCGGTGACGCTGCTGGGCGGCGTCGGAGTTGGGATCGTCCGCCGCCGTGGACTGCCCGGCCGGCAGCAGCAGATCCAGCAGCCGTTCCTCGGTGATCCGGTCGGCCTCGGCGGCGACGACCTCGCGCTGCTCCTCGCGGACCATGTGGATGGCCAGGTCGAGCAGGTCGCGAATCATGCTTTCCACGTCGCGCCCGTGGTAGCCGACCTCGGTGTACTTGGTGGCTTCGACCTTCACGAACGGGGCATTGACCAGCCTGGCCAGCCGCCGGGCGATCTCCGTCTTGCCCACACCGGTGGGCCCGATCATGAGAATGTTCTTGGGTCCGACGTCCGCGCGCAGCTCCTCGGGAAGCTGCCGGCGGCGCCAGCGGTTCCGCACCGCGACCGCGACGGCCCGCTTGGCGTCATTCTGGCCGATGATGAACTTGTCCAGTTCGGCGACGATCTGTTTCGGCGTGAGGTCGTTCATGATGGCTGCATGGTCTCTGAAATCGATAAGCACGTATGGTCAGGCCGCCGACGCGGCCAGGCGGACGGCCTCGGCCAGGTCGAGCTGACCCTCGTAGATGGCCCGTCCGATGATGATTCCCGCCAGCGGCAACACGCTCAGCTTGCGGACGTCCTCCAGGTCGGTCACGCCGCCGGAGGCGATCACCGGTATCTCTGAGCACTCGGCCATGGCCCTGACCGCCTCGATGTTGGCGCCGAGCAGCATCCCGTCGCGGGCGATATCCGTGTAAATAATCGCGCTGACCGGCAGTCCGGCGGCGCGTTCGGCGACCTGTCGGGCGGTCTCGCCGGTCTCGGCGGTCCATCCGCGGACGGCCACCCGGCCTTCACGGGCGTCGAGGCCCAGCGCGATGCGCTGGCGGCACTTCTCGCGGCGGACCAGCTCTTCGAACCAGGCCCAGTCTTCCAGGGCCTTGGTGCCCACCACGCAGCGGGAGACGCCCGCATCGAGCAGCGACTCGATGGTTTCCGCATCGCGCAGACCGCCGCCGATCTCCAGCTTGAGCGAGGTCTTGTTCAGGACGCGCTCGATGGTGGGCAGGTTGCGCAGCCGGCCCTCCAGCGCGCCGTCGAGATCGACCATGTGCAGCCACCCGGCACCGGCCTGCTCGAACTGCGCCGCCACCGCCACGGGATCGTCGGCGTAATTGATCTGCCGGGCGTAATCCCCTTGCAGCAGCCGGACGCACTTGCCGTCGCGGAGGTCGATGGCCGGGAGAATATCCATGCGCTGGTCCTTTCTTGGCCCGCCCTGCATGCGGGCCGGCGGGTGGTCAGGGCGCCGCCGGTCTGGCCTGCAGCCGGTTGGGCTTCAGGTCGATGATCTCGATCTCGCCGGCCAGGTCGCCGCCGCTGAGCCGGTCGGCGAATTCCTCGGTGCCCATCCGGGCGGTGATGCGGTAGGTGGCGATGCCCTTGGTCAGGTCCATGTTCACCGACTCGATGCCGTCCATATCACCCAGGGCATCACGCAGCCGCCGGGCGGCACCGTAGTTCATGCCCTCGACTTCCAGGCGGATCTCACCGCCCGCGGTGATGGCCGTGGTCCACTGCTCGAGCACCTGCCCGTAGAGCTCGCGTACCACCTGCTCGCCGGCGTTGGCCAGCGCAGTCTTGCCGGCCTGCGGGCTGTGCTCGCGCCGTCCGCGGGCCCCGCCGCGGGTGTTGGCGATGCCCTTGCTCGCCAGCAGCCGGCCCGTATCAGTGTAGTACGCCTTGACCTGCACGTCGCAGTTGTAAAACGCGATCGGCACCTCATAGACCGATTCCAGCCCCGCCGGGTCGGCGTTGGCCGTGCCGGCGATGAAGATGTGGGCGTCGAAGTCCTTGGCGACGGCCCGCAGCCGGTTGAGATGGCCTTCCGAGGTGGCGTCGATGAGCTCGCGCTGGCGGATCTCCTTGATGGCCGACTTATCCACCAGGTCGAAGCCGCTCTTGAGAAGCTGTTCCTCGATCACCGTCTCCAGGATCGACTGCCGCTCGGGCTTGCCGCCGATCTGCTCGTTGATCCAGACCATGATCCGGGGCTTGCCCACCTGGCGGAGGATGTTCTGCACTTCGACCCAGCTCTGGGCCAGCTTTCGTTTCGAGACGCGGGCCCGGATACGGATCACGCGGGTGCCGCCGACGCCGGGCTGCTCCTGCAGCACGCGATAGTCGGTGATGATCCCGGAGGCCCGGGCGATGATGGTATCGTGCATGAGCTGGAAGTTGGCCACTTCGCTGTGGGAGAAGATCTCAACCTGCCCGCCGCGCTCCAGCGCCGCCCGCAGCGCGGCCTTGAGGGCCGACTCCCGGGACATCCCCTCCCCTTCGACCTCCACCTCGATGACATCATCGGCGGGGCTGGTGGGAGCCGCGGCGCCGGGCCCCGGCGGCGGTGCCGGGGACGGCGGGGCATCCCCCGCGGGCTGGGCGGGCACCCGCGCTGCGAGCAGTAAGCTCATCGCTGCAAGGATCTTCCATCCGTTCGGCATTGCTGAGGGCTCCCTGGCAACCGGGCATTGTAGGCGCGGGCGCCGGCGATCGACCGTCGTGGTGTCCCCGGCAACACCGCCGGGAGCCGGAAACCGCGCCACCGGCTCGGGCACAGGATAGACCCGTGAATTGTCGTCGAGGATGGGGTGAAATCAAGGAGCGATCCCGTGGTGGGGCCCTGGGTTGGCCGGCAGTCCTGTGACGATTTCGGTGCGGCCGCCGGCAGGCACGGCGTCCAGGCCAGTCAGCGCCCGCCGGTGAACATCTCTTTTGGAATGAAGAGCTGATGACCGCTGGGCAGGTCGAGCCTCACCCCTTCCGGCATCCAGTGGGCCTGAGCCTTGCCCAGGAACGTGGGGAGATCGTCGGGGAAGGGGTGGAATGAGAAGTCGATCATGTGGCCGTAGCTCGGCTTCCCGGCATCTCTACCGGCGTAGATGAAGTGATTTCTCTCCACATGCAAGGGAAACCCCCGCCAATCCAGATCGCCTTCGACCACGGAGACGTAGTAGGGTCCACCGCCGTCGTAGGTGATGTCTGCCGGCTGCTTCCACTGGTGGACGACGTCCAGGGATGCCCTGTGCATGAGAAAGACAACCACGAGGGCCGACAGGAGCGACGTGGTGAGCCAGGCAAGCAGGATCACCGTGATTCGGATTCGTGAGCGCCTGGACATGAGGTTTCCCGATCCCGCCCCTTGGGCGCCATGATGCCGCCGTGCAGCCTGCCGATCCTGACCAGTGATGGTCGCATCTGGGTGCGGCTTGTTTCAAGCAGTGCGGTGGGAACCGGGGTCATGGGTTCACCGACCGCATTCCTTCGAGCGATTTCAGCGGGATCGCCGATAGATTCGTTGCGGGGGATGGTGCGCGCGTGCGGGACCGTGATGGCGCTGTCCGGGATGGATGCGCTGGTCGCGCGGGAACGGCCGGCACAGGGCCCGGCCGCTGCGGTTGGATGAGGCCCACCGGCGGGACGCCGGTGCCCTCCGGGCATGAGAGGAGTGGACCTGTGATGGGAAGCGGTTATGATGGCGCCGGCGTTTCAAGGAGGAATCGCTGGTCATGAATTCCTGGCATCAGCGCGTGCAAGTCGTTCGGGGATGCGCGATTCTCTTCGCGGTCATCGCCTGTTTCTTCCTGTGGGTCTCCGTCCTCAGCTTCCATCCCGATGACTGGCCCAGTCCGCACGTGTGGCCGCACCCGGTGCCCGGGCACAACGCGGCCGGTCTGGCCGGATCGTGGCTGGCGTATCGGGTCTTCCTGTACTTCGGGTACGGGGCCTATGCGCTGGTGGCGGGCCTGACCATGGCCATCGGGGTAATCGCCCGGCAGGGGCGGCTGCCGTCCCTGTGGCAGCGGGTGTTGGGGATCTGCCTGCTGATCACGGTCACCTCGGCGGCGGGACATATCTGGACGTCGTCGGAAGTGACCGCGTGGCCGGAGCTGCGCGGCGGC
>CAYVVX010000051.1:8194-14217 GCA_964455315.1 uncultured Planctomycetales bacterium
TTCTTCGTGTCGGGCTGGCTGCTGCAGACGGTCAAGTGGATGACCTACCCGGTGCTGGCCTACGGGATGCTCGTGGGTCTGCTGTTCACGGCCGAGGGGCTGGTGATGCGGATCCCTGCGGCGCTGCACAGGCGCGGGGAGCAGTTGCTGGTGCTGGCGGGGAACGTGCGGCCGGCGGCAGCGGCGAAGGTGGGATTACTGACCGGCGGACTGCGGCAGTCGCTCGGTCAACTGGTGCACAAGATCCGCCCGCAGCCGGCGACGCAGGCGGTGGGGCGGGGCAAGTCGGCGGCGCCGTTGAAGATCAACGCACCGCGCAAGCCGGCCCCGGCTGGCGGCGAGTCAACGCGGGTCAGCTCCCCGGCGGTGCCGCTGGAGCCGGTGGGCGGTCCTGGCGTGGAGTCTTCGTCGGTGGCGACGCTGGACGAGGATGTGCCGGAAACGCTGGAAGAATCGGACATCGATGATGGCTCAGCCGACGGGTCGCGCGTCGCGCCGCCGGCGGTGGGCGTGGATCTCGAGGATGACGACGACGGGCCGCCGCTGCCGGAGCCGCCGCCGCGGCGCGAGGTGGTGGTGAACATGCCGGCCCCGCCGAAGCCGGGGACCGTTCCGGTGACCGCGCCGGCCCGTCCGTACCCGGCGGCGCTGGGAGCCTGGGAACTGCCCGAGCTCTCCATGCTGGCGGAGCCGGAGTACAACTTCTCGTCGCAGCAGGAAGCGGTGGTGCGGGAGAAAGCGGCGCTGCTGGAGCGGGCGTTGCAGGAGTACCGGGTCGAGGCCCAGGTGGTGGAGATCGACACCGGCCCGGTGATCACCATGTTCGAGCTGCAGGTGGCCGCGGGCGTGAAGGTCAGCCAGATCGCATCCCTGGCCAACGACCTGGCACGGTCGCTGAAGGCCCCCAACGTGCGCGTGGTGGCGCCGATTCCGGGCAAGAACACCATCGGCATCGAGGTTCCCAACACGCACAAGGAGAAGGTGCGGATCAAGGAATTGATGACGCTGTCGGAGGTGGACACGCGGAAGATGGCCCTGCCGCTGTTCCTGGGCAAGGACGCCAGCGGCAAGGCCCTGGTTGAGGACCTGGCCAGGATGCCGCACATGCTCATCGCCGGCACCACCGGCTCGGGCAAGTCGGTATGCATGAACTCGGTGATCGTATCGCTGCTGATGACCCAGCGGCCGGACATCGTCAAGCTCATCCTGGTCGACCCCAAGATGGTCGAGATGAGCATGTTCCGGGACGTGCCCCACCTGATGTGCCCGATCGTGACCGAGATGGACCGGGCCGAGAAGATCCTGGAGTGGGCCACCATCAAGATGGACGAGCGCTACGCATTGCTGGCAGAAGCGGGCGTGCGCAACATCGCGGCCTACAACCGGATGAGCATGGAGGAGAAGCTGGAGAGGTTCCAGCCCAGCAACGAGGAGGAGAAGGCCCAGATACCGGCACACCTGCCGTACGTCGTGATCATGATCGACGAGCTGGCCGACATGATGATGCTCTCGGCCAAGGAGGTCGAGCTGCACCTGTCGCGTCTGGCCCAGAAGAGCCGGGCGGTGGGCATCCACATCATCGTGGCCACGCAGCGGCCCGAGGCGCGGATCGTGACCGGGCTGATCAAGAGCAACCTGCCCTGCCGGGTGGCGTTCCGGGTGGCGTCGCGGATGGATTCGCGCATCGTGCTGGACCAGAACGGGGCGGAAGTGCTGATGGGCTCCGGCGACATGCTCTACCTGCCGCCGGGCTCGGCCAAGCTGGTGCGGGCCCAGGGCACGTTCCTGGAGGATGCCGAGCTCAAGAACGTGCTCGACTTCCTGCGCGAGCATGGCAAGCCGGAGTTCCATCCGGAGTTGATGCAGCTTGGCCGGGCGGAGCTGTCCAGCGACGGGCCGCGCGACGAGCTGTTCGACCGGGCGGTCGAGGTCGTGCTGGAGACGCGGCGCGGCAGCGTGAGCCTGCTCCAGCGGCGGCTGACCATCGGCTATTCGCGGGCCAGCCGGCTGATCGACGAGATGGCGGTCGCGGGGATTGTCGGCGAGTACAAGGGCAGCCAGGCCCGCGAAGTGACCCTGACGCCGGACGAGTGGCAGGCCATGAAGGAACAGGAGGCGTCGCGGCTGCGCTCGGCGGCGCTGAGCGGGGACGGGGTGGAGGACATGCTCTACGACGATGACATTTGATCGGCCGGCGGGTAGGGTGTGCCACGGCGTGGTGGGGACGGCCCACCCGGCGACCCGCGGGTTCCCCCGACCGGCGAGGGAGGGCGAGTCATCGACCTGAGCCGGCTGTTCCGACGACACGAGACCATGACCGGCGGCATGTTCCTGCCGCCGGCGCGGGAGCGCACCGCCGGAAGCCTCATCGGCGTGATGGATCCGCCCGCCCACCTCTGGATCCCTCTGATTCAACATGAAAGCCCGGCTTGCGAACCGATCGTGTCGGTCGGGGATCAGGTCGCGCCCGGGCAGATGATCGGTCGTCCTCCTTCGGGGCAGGGTCCGGCCGTGCATGCGCCCGTGGCCGGGCGGGTGGTGCGGCATGAGCGGGTGCAGACGGCTCGCCGGGGCCTGGTTCCGGCGGTGATGGTGGCAGTTGATCGCTCGGCAACGGGGTCATCTGCCGGCGCCGGGGAGGGGCGTGGCCCGGCGGTTACACCCACGACCATCGAGGCCCTGGCGACGCTCGTCGATGAGGCGGGATTGACGGACTTCGCCCGGCCTTCACGCGGCCTGGGGCAGCGGCTGCGACTGACCGCGGGCCGCAAGGTCAGCGATCTGATCATCAACGGGATGGATGCCGAGCCGATGCTGTCGGCCCACGGCGCGCTGCTGCGCGAGCGGCTGGGTGAGCTGCTCCCGGCGATGACGCTGCTGCGCGATCTGATCGGGGCCAGGCGCGTCTGGCTGGCGGTCGAGAAGCGCTTCGCGGGCGAATGCCGCAAGCGCGCCACCGGCGAACCCGCCCGGGTGGTGGGTCTGGCCGACCGCTATCCGCAGGCGAATCCGATCCTGCTGGTGAAGACCCTATTGCAGCGGGAGACGCCCGTTCGGCGGAGCACGCTGGCGGTGCGGGCGATGGTGCTCGAGTTGAGCGCGGTCGATGTGCTGGCCGGGTTCCTGGAGACGGGCCGACCTCTGACACACCGGCTGCTGACCGTGTCGGGTCCCTCGGTGGCGAGGCCGGGGCACTACCGCGTGCCGATCGGCACGACGCTGCTGCATGTTCTGCGCGAGGTCGGGCTGGAGCGCTCGGCCTGGCGGGTGATCGACGGCGGGCCGCTGACCGGCGTGGCCGTGGAGTCGCTGGATGCGGTGGTGACCCGCGAGACGCCGGCGGTGCTGGTGCTGGATCACGATTCCATTCGCATCCCCAGGCCGGGCCCCTGCGTGCATTGCGGCTGGTGCCAGGAGGATTGCCCTGTCGGGCTCGACCCGCAGGCCCTGCTGGACCTCGCCGAACGCGGGAAATGGGCCGCGTCGGCATCGCTGCATCCCTTCGCATGTATCGACTGCGGCCTGTGCAGCTACGTCTGCCCGGCGGAACTGCCCCTGGCGGAAGGTCTGGGCCGGATCAAGCGGGAGCTTCAGCGGACGGAGCGGGCGGTGGAGATGAGCGTGGTGATCAGCCCCGCGGAGGGTTCAAGATGACCGTGGCGGGCCGGAACCCTGCCCATGAAGGTTGCCCGCTGCCCGAGCCGGGGACGCTGAGCATCGGGCCGGCGCCGCATTGGCGGGGGATTCCGGGCATCGCTCCGCTGACGGCAACGATGATCCTCGCGGCGCTGGTTCCGCCGGCGGCGGGGCTGGTGCTCTTCGGCGTGTATGCCCTGCGCGTGCTGGTCATATCGCTGGCGTCGGCGCTGCTGGCCGAGTCGATCTTCAACCTGCTCTCCCGACGGAGCCGCTCGTGGTCGGAGAGTTACGCCCTGCTGACCGGCGTGCTGCTGGCGTGCACGTTGCCGCCGGACGTGTCCTGGCATGTGCCTTTGACCGGCGCGCTCATCGCGGTGCTGATCGGGCAGTTGCTCTCCGGCGGGGTGGGCAACTTCCTGTGGCACCCGGTGGCCATGGCGCGGGTGCTGCTCCAGTTGCTCTTTCCCGGGCAGCTTACCCCTGACAGGTGGCTTGTGCTGGCACCGGGGCACCTGTTGTGGGGCAACCCGGGCAAGAGCGCGATCCTGCCCATGCCCGCGGCCTGGTCGTCGCCGCCTCCGGGGGGAGTCGAGGCCTGGCAGACGACGCGCGTGGTGGACGTGCTCAGTCATCCGCTGGCGAGCCCGGGGAAGGATCAGCCCGTGGCCGCGATGGCGGAGCTGGTGCGCGATCATCTGCCGCCCTGGCTGGACACGCTGACCGGCGTGGCCGGCGGCGCCGTCGGCGAGGCCTGCGTGCTGGCGATACTGGGCGCGGGGCTGTTCCTGATGTGGCGGGGGATATTGCGCTGGCCGATGGTGGTGGCTGCGGTGATCGCGGCCGCGCTGGTGGCCGCGGCGATGCCGGTGCGGATGGTTTCGCCGGAGGGTGCCGCCATGAGCCTGTCGGTGCCGGCCGCGGCGGTGTGGGAAGGGCTGCCGGTGGGACTGGCGTACGTGTGCTACCACCTGACCGCCGGGGAACTGGTGCTGGTGCTCGCGCTGCTGGCGGCTGATCCGACCACGTCCCCGCTGACCACCCGCGGACACGCCTGGTTCGGTGTGCTGATCGGTGCGGGGACCATCCTGTTGCGCGTCGGACTGGGCCTTCCGGGGGCGGGGTACTGGGCGCTGCTGGTGGGGAACACCTGCGTGCCGCTGATCAACCGACTGACCCGGCGGCGGGTCCTCGGAACCTGACGTGGGGCCCGCCGCGCGAACCTCATCCCAGCCCCGACGCGCGGTCCGCCGCCCGACATCGGAACGTGCCGGGGGTCATGCCGATTTCCCTGACGCACACATGACTCAGGTGGGCCTCATCGCTGAAGCCGCATTCCCGGGCGATCCGGTTGAGCGGCCAGGTGGTGCCGGACAGCAGCAACTCGACGTGCCGCATGCGCTGCCGCCGGGCGAAGGTTGAAAGCGGCTCCCCCACGCAAGCCCGGAATCGCCGCGTCAGCGTCGCCCGGGAGCAGCCCATGGCCCGCGCCGCGAGGCTTACCCGCCAGCGCCCGGGTGGCTCCTGTTCCATCCAGACCATCACCCGCTTCACCAGCGGGTCGTTCCACCCGGGTGCGGCGGCGACGGGCGCGTCGAGCAATGCCTGGATCACGCCGTGCAGAATCCGCAGCAGCGCGGCTCGGAGTCCCACCTTCCGGTCCAGTTCGACTTCGACGGCCAGCTCCTTCAGCACTTCCGGGTTCAGGGTGGTACGGTGGCCCGGCGGATACGCGAGCGGGCAGATCACCGACGAGATGGCACCGTCGGCGAAGGTGCTGAGCTGCAGCTCCACGCGGCTGAGTTCGGGAGCGATCCAGAGCTGCTCAAAGGCGGGTACGCCGGGCAGGCCGGCCTCGAAAACATCGACACCGCGCGGATGGACGGCAAAGTCCCCCGACAGCATTTCACAGATCGAGCCGGCGCTGCCGATCGCGCCCTGCCCGCTCAGCATCAGGCTCAGCCGGGGGGTTTTGAACCGCATGGTGGGAGGCGAGGGCGGGACCAGCACGTCACGCTCCGGCCGCCAGCGATCCAGCCGGCGGTGGGGCAGTAGGACGGTCTCGCTGCCGGCCCGACCGACCATCTCCAGCGCGGTCCCGGTGGTGATTTCGAGCAGGCGCTGGCGGATCTGGCGGTCGGCACCGTCACCCGAACTGAAAAAAGTTTGCTTCACGACACCAATTTACAATGATTACGACATAAAAACAATTGTTAAATCGCGAAACAATGATAAACTGGGGTCCATTAGTCAGTTCGTATCCGTCAACGCTCAGATGCTTTAAGGGAGTTCGTCGCGGAGGAGCAGTCACGCGGACGTCCTCGGATTTGTCCCATAATCCGTTATCTGCAAGTACTGCTCGGGGAATGGAGACGGATACGAAGGGC
>CAYVVX010000052.1:0-13909 GCA_964455315.1 uncultured Planctomycetales bacterium
CCTTCGTCCCGCAGACGCCCAACGTGCGCATGATCACCCTCAAGGTCACGCCGGTAACCATGGACCCGCCCACCGAGCACGGCTGCTGCGACCTGGTCATCCGCGTGCGCGACCAGAGCGGCAAGGCCCTGGCCGGGCCCAAGCGCGGGCTGGCCTGCGGCAAGCAGGGCCAGGAGCGGATGGGCACCGTGCTCTACGCCGCCGATGAACTCAAGGTCACGCCCGGCGAAAAGTACACCATCGAGGCCTTCCCCATCGTCCACCAGGACAAGGAAATCCCCGCGGAGAATCCCGGACAGATCATCGCCCGGGACATGAACGCCCGCGTCTACGGCGAGCCCCAGCCCGGCGAGATGCCCGCGATCTTCAATCTCAAGGCCAACGTCCAGGGCGAAAGCCGCCTGGTGCTGACCTGGTCGGAAAACTTCCCCCACCGCAACGTGGTCGAGATCCGCGGTGACGGCATCGACGGGATCAAGAAGATCGAGGTCGACGAAAAGGGCAAGGACGCCCTGATCCCCAGCCTGTGGCGAGGACACACCTACGACTACAAGATCACCTCCACCGGCCCGACCGGGCTCGTCTGGCGGACGCCGACCTACCGCGTCACCCTGCCGCGCCCCGGCGAGATCGAGGCCTACACCAGCGCGCCGGGGACGCCGGACTGCTTCGTGCCCCTGGCCCCGCCGATGCAGCTCATGAACGCCCCCAACTACGAGCCCCTGCACTACGTCAGCGAGGTCGCCCTGAACAACGGCGATTTCGAGGAGCAGCTCACCGGCTGGACGGTCAGCCCGCAGGGCAGCGTCGACACCCCGGATGTCGGCTGGACCGGCAAGAGCGAGGTCAAGAAGCTCGGCATGGGCACCCGCTGGGGCGACCGCATGGCCGGGATCACTCACATCCCCACCGGCAACCGCGACAAGGCCATGGCCGAGAGCGTGCTGTCCCAGAAGGTCGCCACCACTCCGGGCCACGCCTACATCCTGTCCGCCTGGGTCTTCACCGACACGGTCAAGGGCCCGCCCGGCAACATCACCGTCCGCCTGCTGGCCGACCCTGACGGGGACAGCGAGTTCCGCCAGCACGACGCCAGCCAGCAGTACTGGACCGACGGCCGCTGGATGCGATTCGAGCATCGTTTCGTGGCCGCAGGCGACAAGTCCACCATCGGCTTCGAGTTTCTCCGCCTGTGGGATGTCGATCGCAGCAGCGCCTACGTCGACCATGTCAGCCTGTACGACGTGGGGCCGGTGGCCGGGGATTCCGGCATCCGCCTGGAACTGACCGACGCGAAGAGCGAGGCGGATGACAAGGTCGAGGCCTTCCTGCGGGCTCCGACGGGCTACGTCATCACCGGCATCGGCAGCCGGGCCCACGAGGACAACATCACCACCATGTGGCTGCGCGTCGCCCCCCTGCGGGCCGACGGCACGCTGGGGCCGTCCGAAGAGTTCCGGGCCGGCTACATGCCCGACGCGGGGCTGGAGGCCAAGGTGGCGCTGCCCGAGGGCTACGTCGCCACCGGCTTCGGCGCCGGTATCGCCCCCGAGTGGGACGTCAAGCGGTTCGGCGTCTGGGCCCGCCCGCTCAACCGCGACGGCACGCTGGGCGAGGAGAAGCTCTTCCGTGACGGCAAGGATCTGACCAGCGGCTTCGAGCGCCAGGTGCGCGTGGCCGAGGGGCGGGTGCTCACCGGCGCCGGGCTCAACTGCAGTTTCAACGACGTCAACGGCATCCGGGCGGAGTCAATGCGGCTGTCACGCGTGGCCCTGCCGGGCACCGGACGGCAGCAGGCGTCGCGCTAGGTCGCCGTTGACCGCAACCTGATCCGAGACCTTCCGAGGGCGCGGGCTGGCCATCAGCCCGCGCCCTCATGCACTGGCTGACCGCACTCGGGGCAGACGCCCGAGGTGTTGCCCAGCAGGCTGTAGCCGCACTTGCGGCAGTGGCTCGGCGTCCAGGCCAGCGGCCGCTCGCTCTCCACCACGCGGGCGAAGATGAGATGGACGTGGAAACCCAGCTCGTAGATGGTCCCTTTGAGCTCCCAGCCGTTGTTGCCGTTCTCCTGCAGCGTCTCCATCAGCTCGCGGTCGTAGACCGCCTGCGAAAACGCCGCGGCCCAACTGAACTTCCAGCGAACGTGCCGGTATTCGATGCGGCGCATGGGGATACCTTCTGAAAGGCTGCCTCGTACAGTCGCCCAAGGCGGACATTCTACCGCGATCGCACGGAAGTGTGGGATTGAGCAGCACCCCCTGATAGAATGGGACCAAGCGGCGATCCGATCGACCGCCGGCAACGCTTGAGGACACATCATGCATCGATCCCTATTGCCTCAACCGCCGAAGGACCCCGGTCCCGCCTGGGAGGTGGCCACGCTGTTCCCCGATCAGGGGCGCTGGAGCGAGGGGGACTATCTGGATCTCAACCGGCGGACCAACCGCCTCGTTGAGTTGACCGATGGCCACGTGGAGGTGCTGGAGATGCCCACCAAGTCCCACCAGCGGATGATCCTGTTCCTCTACCATGCCCTGGTCGCCTTCACCACCACCAGGCACCTGGGCGAGGTGCTGGTGGCCCCCTACCCCGTGCGGATCGGGCCGGGGCGCTTCCGTGAGCCTGACGTGCTCTTCATGCGGGCCGAGTGCGCGGAGCGGCTGGGCGAGGACTTCGCCGAGGGAGCCGACCTTGTGATCGAGGTGGTCAGCGAGAATCGACGACTTGATTTGGAGACCAAACGTGCCGACTACGCCGCGGCCGGCATTCCCGAGTACTGGATCGTCGATCCCCGCGAACAAGCCATCACCGTGCTGAAGCTGGCGGGCGAGACCTACACTGAGCACGGCGTCTTCACCAGCGGGCAGAAGGCCACCTCCGCGCTGCTGCCGGGGTTCGAGATCGACGTTGAAGCCGTCTGGAAGGCGGCGCGGAGGTAGCATCACCCGAGCGGTTTTTCTCACCCCATCGCGCGCTTTTCCCGCAATTCGCCCTCCCGCCGCCTGGAAGTGTGGTATATACAAGCAGGGGTCCGGTCACGGACGACCATCACCACAGGTTCCACGGAGGTGAACCATGCGACAGGTGCCCACGCGCTTCTGGGGGCTGGCGGCCACGCTGCTGGCGATCAATGCGGCCGGTGTTCTCTGGATCCATCACGACCTGACCGCGACGGCCAGGCCGCACATGCGGATCATGTCGCTCCTGCCGACGGTCAACGCCGAGACCGCCGACCGGCTCAGCCTGCTGTTCGACGGCTCGGTAGTGCCCGAAGGGACGATCGGTCAGCGGCTGGACCGGGCGCCGTTCAGCATGGACCCGCCGCACCCGGGGCACTGGACCTGGAGCGGCACGAACCGGCTGGAGTTCCTGCTGGATGAGCCGCTGCCGCCGGGGCGGGTGTTCAGCCTCAAGGTTGAGCCGGAACTGGAGCTGTCCACCGGGCAGGAGCTCATCGGCGACGCCGACTTCCAGGTTCAGACGCGGCGGCTGGAGCTCGACGCCTGCGTGCTGACCGCGTCGGACCACGAGAACGCCACTTTCGAGCTGCGCTTCAACCAGCCGGTGGCCCCGGCCGACCTGCTGCGGCACGTCGAGGTTCGCTCCACACGTGAGGACCACGCATTCACGCCGGCCTGCCTGACCGCCGAGCCGGGCAACACGCTGACCTTGCGCGTGTCGGCGGAGTCTCCGGGCACGCTGGAGGTTCGCCTGTTCGCAGGGCTGACCGGGCACAACGCCATGCTGCCCCTGGGGCAGGAAATCCGTCAGTCGATCGAGATCCGGCAGGGGTTCGCGCTGCTCAACGCCGAGGCCCGCATCGGCGACCTGTCGCCGGTCGCGGTGGTATATCTCAACTTCTCCCGGTGGCTGCATTCCGGCACGCTGCCGGCGATCGGCAAGGGGCTCACCATCGACCCGCCGGTTGAGGGTGTCCTGGTCCGCCGTGAATACAATGCCCTGGTCCTCGAAGGGCGGTTCGCTTCCAGGGCCGCATACCGTATCACCGTGGACGGCTCGGTGCTGTCCGAGGATGGCATGTCGCTGGGCAAAGCCCGGACGATCGAAGTGACCATCCCCGCGCGCGGCGCGGCGCTCTCCTTTTCCCAGGGCGAGGGCATCCTCTCCCCCCGGGGCAACCTTCTCCTCGACCTGCGCGCGGTCAACACCGCCCGGGCCCGGCTCAGCGCCGCCCGGGTCCATCGCAACAACCTCGTGGCCCATATCCGCGGGAGCGGCAGGACCGCCACCTCCTCCACCGTGGTCACCCGCGAGGTGGCCATCCCCAACATCCCCAACGAGGTGACGCCACTGGCGGTCGAACTGGAACCACTGATCGGCGATCGCCTCGGCGTGTACCATCTCAGCGCCGAGAGCCTCGACCAGGCCTGGACCCGCGACGAGACCGTGGTCACGGTCAGCGACCTGGGAATCACCGCCAAGCGGCAGCGCGGCGGCTGGTTCGCGTGGGTCACGTCACTGCGCACGGCCGAACCGGTGGCCGGGGCGACCCTCACCGCTTACAGCTTCAACAACCAGGAGCTGTTCACCGCCACCACCAACCAGGACGGCACGGCGCTGCTGCCGGTGCCCGAAAGCGAAGGCGACAAAGGGCTGTACCTGATCGCGGCCGAGTTGGGCGACGACCTGAGCTACATTCAGCCGGAGAGCCGCCCGTGGGTGCTCGACGATGTCGATCAGTCCGGGCGGGTGGTGCCGGACACCTACGACGTGATGCTCTATCCCGAGCGGACGGCGTATCGACCCGGCGAGACCATTCACCTGACCGGGATCGTCCGCGACCGCGACGGGCAGACGCCGCCGCCGTTCCCGCTGACGGTCACGGTGCGGCGGCCCGACGGGCGGATGCTGCAGGAATCGACCCTGACGCCGCGCCCGGAGGAACAGTCGGTGTTCCACGTGGACGTGCCCACCACCGACGAGGCGTGGACGGGGATCTACCGGGCCGAAGTGCACCTGCCGGGGTCGAAGCAGACGCTGGGCGAGACCGACCTGCTGGTCGCGGCGTACGTGCCGGTGCGGATGGAAGTGAACGCCGCGCCGGGTCGGGCGCGGTTCGCGCCCGGCGAGACGCCGGAGGTGACGGTGCAGGCCCGCTACCTGTTCGGGCAACCGGCGGCGGACCTGGCAGTATCGGCGAAAGGATGGCTGGCACCGGCGACCTACACGTCCGCCAGTTTCGCCGGTTTCAGCTTCGAGCCGGCGGCAAACTCTCCATCCGAGGATGAAGACGCTGACCTGTTCCCCGTCGAAGCGGAGGCGACGCTGGACGCAGCCGGCACGGCCACGCTGCGGTTCGATCCTCCGCCGGAGCGGCCCCGCGGCCGCTGGAAGGGCCTCGTAGGCGTTGGCGTTCGTGAGCCCGGCGGGCGAACTGTAACCAATGGCGCCGACCTGGTGGTGGACACCTCCGATGCATTCGTGGGCCTGCGCGTTCCGGGCGGTTCGATAGTGTCGGTCAACGAACCGGTGGACGTGGAATGGGTGCGGGTGGACGGCGAAGATCGCCCGGTCGGCGGCGGGGAGATGCACTGGACGTTGTCACGGGTGGACTACGACAACAGCGTGCAGATGCTCAACGATCGCTACGTATGGCGAACGGTGGAGCGGCTGACCGAGGTGGCGGCGGGTGACGTTCCCGCGTCCGAATCCCCGGCATCGCGGCCGGCGGTCGCGGAGGATGACGCTCTCCCCATCGGCGGGACGTTCACGATGATCTGTCCGCAGACCGGCACCTATCGGCTCATCCTGCGCGACCCCGAGGCGAAGACGGCCACGAAGATCGAGTTCAACGCGACCTCCGGCGGCGAGGACGATGTGAGCCTGTCGATGCGGCGTCCCGAGCGACTGCATCTCACGCTGGATCGCGAACGCTATCGCCCCGGCGAGACGGCGCATCTGCTGGTCAAAAGCCCGTTCGCTGGAACGCTGCTGCTGACCGTCGAGAGCGACCGGGTGGTGTATCAGCGGGTCGTCGCGATGGCGGAGCGGAGTCAGAAACTGGAAGTCCCGGTCGACGCCGAGTTGCGCGGCGGCGCATTCGTCACCGCGGCGGTGGTCCGGCCCATCGACCCGGCAACCGGGAAGTGGCTGCCCCATCGGGCCCTGGGCATGGTCCGGCTGCGGCTCGATCACGAGGCGGCCCGGCTGCCACTGTCGCTGGAAGCCCCCGACAAGGCCCGGCCAGGCGACACCGTCACCGTCACCTGCCGGTTGCCAAGCCCGCTGCCCGGCGCGGCTTCGCCGGTGGTGCATCTCTGGGCGGTCGATGAGGGCATCCTGCAGCTCACCTCGTACGAAACCCCCGACCCCATGAATCACTTTTTCTCCGAGCGGCGGTCGGAAGTGCGTACCTTCGACCTGTTCTCGGATCTGCTGCCCGACCATCAGCGGGCCGCATCGATCGCCCGCATCGGGGCCGGCGAGGACAAGGAAATGTACGACGCCGGCGGCAGTGCCCGGCTCCGGCCGCGTACCCCGCAACAGCGACAGCCGCGCGAGCCGGCGGTGATCTGGCGCCAGGCGACCCGCGTCGATGCGGACGGGATGCTCATCGCCGAAATACCTCTGCCGAAGATGACCGGGCGGCTGCGGATCATGGCCGTGGCCATCGACGGCGACCGCTACGTCGGCGTGGAACTCCCGCTGACGGTGACCGCCCCGCTGCTGGCCGAGGCGACCTGGCCGCGATTCGTCGCCCCGGGCGATGCGTTCGAGGTGCCGGTCAAGCTGTTCAACACCACGTCGGAGCCGCTGAGCGTGGCCATGTCGCTCGCGGTGGATGGGCCGATCGAGGTCAAACTGCCTGACGACGCGGCCGCGATCGCCCCGGGGGCGAACCAGACCGTGTGGCTCACCGCGAAGGCGACCGGCTCGGGTCAGGCGATCATCAAGCTCAAGGCCGCCGCGAACGGTGCCGACGGCGAAGCGCTCCTCGCCGAGACCGATGCCGACCTGCTGGTGCGCCCTCCGGCCGCGCTGCACACCGAGCGGCAGCTTCTACGCATCGCCGCGGGCACGCCGCAACTCATTGCGACGCCTGATCTGTTCCTGCCCGGCAGCGTGCGAACCACGCTGCGGATCAGCGGCCTGCCCGAGGTGCACCTGCAACCGGCCCTGCGGCAGCTTCTCGACTATCCCTACGGCTGCGTCGAGCAGACCACCAGCAGGCTCCTGGCGCTGCTGCACGCCCCCGCGCTGCTGAGCGAACCGTCACCGGAGGTCGCATCGGCCACGTCGGCACCAGCCGAGGACAGCGCATCCATCGCAGCGAATCACCCGGCCAATGATATGATCGCCGCCGGCATCGCCCGCCTGTGGTCGATGCAGACCCGCTCGGGAGGGCTGAGCTACTGGCCGGGTGGCACCGAGCCCGACGATTGGGGTAGTGCCTACGCGGCGAACTTCCTGGTACAGGCCCGCGACGCCGGGCATCGCGTCGACCCGCGCTTCCTGGACGAGTTGTCGAAGTATCTCGAGTCCCGCCTGCGCGACCGGGAGGATGACACCGGCGCCGGGGACGCGGGCATGCGGGCCATGCTCTGTCGCGTGCTGGCCGGGCTGGAACGTCCGCAGACCGGCTGGATGGCCCGGCTCTCCGAGCAGCCGGACAAGCTCAGCCTCACCGGTCGGGCCGACCTGGCCGCGGCGTGGCTGGTCGCCGGTCGCCGCGACCGCGCCGCCGAGTTGCTCACGCCTGAGGCATTGAACGCGGCGGCGGTCGAGCCGGGTTCGGACGACATGATCACCGCGGTGCGGCAGCAGGCCGTGCTGCTGAACACCCTGCTGAGCTTCGACCCCGCTCATCCGCTCATGCCCTCCCTGGTCAGGGATCTGGAGGCGGCACGCAGCGGCGGGCGCTGGGGCAACACGCTGGAGTCGGCCACCGCGCTGTGCGCCCTGGCCCGCTACCAGCGGATGACCGACGGCGACGGGGCGGCCTTCACCGGCCGGGTCATGGTCGACGGCCGGGAGTTCGCGAGCTTCGATGACCGTGCGCCGGCGAGCGTCGCCATTCCTGTGGCAGCAAAGGAAGTCGTGATCGAATCCGCCGGCCACGGGCACGTGTACGCCACCGTCACCGCCCAGGGCCTGCTCGCGGCCGGAGCGCCGCAAGGCTACGACCGGCAGATCGTGGTGCGGCGGGCGTGGCTGGATCGTGCGGGCGAACCCATCGATCCAGCGAAGATCCGCAGCGGCGACCTGGTGATGGTAGAAGCCACCCTGAGCCTCCAGGGCGACGAGCCCGGCGGGTGGATCCGGCGGCTGGCGGTGGTTGACGCCCTGCCCGGCGGGATGGAGGTGGAGCATCCGTCACTGGACACCTCCGCGCCGGACGACCGCCCGCCTGGCGCCCAAGCTGAGCGCACCGAGTTCCTGGATGATCGCGTGGTGCTGTTCACCGATGTCGGCTCGACGCCGAAGGTCTTCCGCTACGCCCTGCGGGCGGTCACGCCGGGCACGTTCGCGGTGCCGCCCATCGAGGCCTCGAGCATGTACAACCCCGCCTGCGCGTCGCTGAACGGCGGCGGGCGGATCGTGGTCAGCCGATGAACGATCGGGAGACATCATCAGGTCCACGACGCGGATGGCACTGGCGGCGGCACCTGCTCCGGGCGGCCGTTGCCCTGGCAGCGGCGTGCGCGCTGCTGCTGCTTGCCGTGACCGTTTGCTGGCACCTGTTTCCCTTCCCCCTGGAACGCCTCGGCCGGTTCCCGGTGAGCCCGCTGATCACCGCCCGCGACGGCACGCCGCTGCTCCGCCTGGTCGCGGCCGACGACCAGTGGAGTTTTCCCGTCGCTTCCGATCGGATCTCCCCCTGGCTCGCGCAGGCCACCATCGCCGTCGAGGACGAACGGTTCCGCAGCCACCCCGGCGTGGATGCCATCGCCGTCTGCCGGGCGGTGCTTCAGAACACCTCCTCCTTCCGCACCGTCTCCGGGGCCAGCACGCTGACCATGCAGCTCTGCCGCATGATGCAGCCGCGCCCGCGGACGCTGTCCAGCAAGTGCGTCGAATCCTTCCGGGCCCTGCAGCTCGAGCGGCAATGGGACAAGGAGCGCATCCTCACCGCGTACCTCAACGTCGCCCCCTACGGCGGCAATCTCCGTGGCGCCGAGGCCGCGTCGTGGGCCTATTTCGGCAAGCGGGCGGCGGACCTGTCGCTCTCCGAGGCCGCCACGCTGGCGGGCATCCCCCAGTCGCCCACGCGGCTGCGCCCCGACCGCCACCCCGACGCTGCGCGAAAGCGCCGCGACACGGTGCTGCGGCGGATGGTCGAGTGCGGCTTCATCACCGGGCAGCAACGCGATCTTGCCGCCGGTGAACCGGTGTACGCACCGGCCCGCGCGTCCGAGTCGATTGCGCCCCACGCCGCGTGGATGGCGCTGCGACGCTGGTCTTCCGGCGACCGTCCATCGCCTGACGATCCCATCGGCACCGCAGAAACGCGGACCACCATCGACCCGTCCATCCAGATCGAGCTCGAACGGCTCATCGCCGAGCATCGCATCACGCTTCCCGCCGACAGCGAAGTGGCCGCGGTCATCATCGACATTGACACCGCCGAAATCGTCGCCCTGGTCGGCTCCGGCGATCCGCACCATCCGCGCCGCGGACAGGTCAACGGCACCGTCGCCCGCCGCAGTCCCGGCTCGGCGCTCAAGCCCTTCGTCTACGGTGCCGCGTTCGACGCCGGCCGGCTCGCGCCGGAGTCGATCGTCCACGACCTGCCCATCGAGCGGGCCGGCTGGTCGCCCGACAACATCGACGAACAGTTTCACGGGCACATGACCGCGGCCGAGGCCCTGCGCCGCTCGCTCAACGTCCCCGCGATCCTCGTCGCCGAGGGGGTCGGCGTGCAGCGCTGCCTGGGAACCATCACCGCGGCAGGCGTGGACTTGCCCGGCGACACGGCCAGCCGCGGCGGGCTGTCGGTGGTGGTCGGGACGGTGGAGGTGCGGCTGCTGGACCTGGTCAACGCCTATGCGACGCTGGGACGCGGCGGGCTGTGCCGCGAACCGCGCCTGCTGATGGACGAGACGAGCGCATCGCGGCGGGCGCTCAGCGCCGATGTATGCGCCGCGCTGGATGACATACTCTCATCGCGTCACCGCCGCCCGGCGGGCATGGAACTGCTGCCCGGGCGGCAGGTGCCCTGGTTCATGTGGAAGACAGGGACCAGCTCCGGCCGGCGTGACGCCGTCGCCGTCGGCCACAACCACAACTACGCCATCGGGGTGTGGATCGGGCGATTCGAGGGCGGCGGCGACGCGGCATTCTCCGGCGCGGGTCTGGCCGAGCCGCTGCTGGCGCAACTGTTCGCGCTGCCGGCGCTGCGCAACGACATCGACCCGCCCGCCCCACCGGCGATCGTGGTCACCCGCCCATTGCCGCCGCCGGTCGAACGCGGCGAGCGGCTGTGCATCGTCGCCCCGTCCGACGGTGCGGTCTTCCGGGCACTGGATGGCGAAGCCATTGTGCATCCCCGGACCAACCACGCCGGTACACTCCACTGGTTCCTCAACGGTGCCCTGCTGCCCGGGACCAACGCACAGCGCCTGACCCTGCCGCCCGGTGGCTACGAGCTTCGTTGCGTGGATGGCGGCGGGGTTGCGTCGGCGGTGAGTTTCTCGGTCAGATGATGCCCGGCACCGTGATCAACCGGTCGGGCCGATTCGCTCAGTCGATGCAGGCGGGATCGGTTTGCGGGACGTTCGCGCCGCTCATGCAGTTGAGGAACACCGCCACGTCCTCGCCGTCCACGTCGAAATCCTCATCCAGCAGGGCCCAGGCGCAGGAAGGGCTGCCCTGGACGATGCCCGCGCCGGTCAGGCAGAGTTGAAACCTTCCGAAGTCGGTCAGATCGACGTCCCCATCCCCGTCAAAGTCGCCGACCACGGTCGGTGTCTCCACCGTCACGCTCACCCCGATGGTCTGCGGCGAATTGCCCGCCGCCGCGTCGGTGATGGTGATGGTCGCGTTGTGCTGGCCGAGCCCCAGCCCGGTCGTGTTGTAGTTGATCGCGATGGGGTCCGACTCGCCGGTGCTGCTGCCGGCGGCGGGGTTGACGCTGAGCCAGCCGGCGTTGTCGGTGATGGTGTAATTCAGCGTCCCTCCGCCGGCGTTCTGCACGGTGAACTGATCGGAGGGCAGGTTCTGCCCCGCGCTCACCGTGCGGGTGAACGACGCAGGCGAACGGCTGATAGCCGGCGCCGGCGGGCCTGACGCCTGGGTGAACTGCCAGGTGAGGTAGTAGGTCTCGTGATGGTTGCAGGGCAACCCCATGCCGCGAACCTTGTCGCTCGGGTAGGACGCCTGTGGCGGACAGTTGGAACCGTTGGCCGGGCAGGCGGAATCGACCCAGGCGTTGTACGGACCGTTGGCGGCCGGCCAGGAGGGGCACCAGCTTCCCCCGGCCATGGGAAAGTCGCCCCAGTCCGGCGGAGCCTTGGTGAAGATGTTGACGGTATTGGTCGGGTTGAAAGGCCACGCGGCGATGCAGCGCTGGTTGGTGATCTGGTTGCCGTTGGCGTCTCTGCAACGATAGAAGATATTGATTCTCAGCGCGTCCTGCTCCGGCAGACACCACGAGACATTGGTCAGCTTCCAGTACCACTGCCCCGGCTGCACCATCGCGGGCTCGAAGACGATGCCGCGCTGCTGGGTGATGTAGGCGGGATCGGTGGAACAGGCGGCGGGCTGAGCCAGCAGGCCGAGGGGCGACAGGAGGAGACAGGCTCCCCCGACCAGGAGAAATGTGGCCTTGATGTTCATTTCTGATCTCCGCGAACAAATGCCATCATACCGGTTCCCCGACCGGCAGATCAAGCACATTCCAGCCCGGTGAAATGAACCGGGTGTTTGGAAATCGTTCACCTGCTCCTCACATGGAGCAGGGATAATCCGTCGCGAGGGAAGAGAAGTCGCTCCCGCGTCTCGGTGGGGATGGCCCAGCCGCCGGCGTGAGCGCACCGGCCTCCGCGCTCACGTCGGCCGCCGTTTGTTGCGGCGGCCGGCCCCGTACCGGCCGTTGCGCGTACGATGCATCCGTCCCCGGCAACGCGTCACGGTCCGCACGGTACGGCCAACGGGCCGAAGAGTCAGTCAGCAATCCCCCGCCGGGCTGACCACATTTCAGCGCATACCCTGTCCGACAATCGGGATGGGCCTATAATGGCGGTTGTCCGGTCCTGAGACCGCCGCTGCCGCGTGGCATCAGGTGGCCGGATCAAGGAGTTGTCCACCATGACCAAGTTCCTGATGCGCAACCGCAACCTGGCGGCCTGGCTCGGCGGCGCGACGGTGCTCAGCAGCAGCGACTGCGATGCTGTCGGCATCGTCTTCGAGTCGCTGGCCATCGCCTTCGGCATCGTCGCAGACTTCACCTGAGCGAATCTGACCGTTGCACAGCTCGACGCCTGGGCAGGGCCTGCCCTGTCATCCGCACGACTGCCATCCGCGCGTGATCGGTGGGGGATATCCTGCGCTTGCACGGGCCGCTCTCGTGTGCGACGGGCGAGTCAGCGTGCGGGCTCATCCTCGTGCGGCACGGGCATCGCCTGACCGGTCTGCGCCGATTTTTCGGCCAGCTCAAACACGGCGATGACCCGCCGGGCGCTTTCCGGTGTGATCTGCAGCGGCTCGCCGCCGAGCAGGTGATCCACGATCCCCACGTAGAAGTCCGCCGCCCAGCGGGTCTCCACGAAGGGCACCTCGATCTTCTCGGCCGCACCGCGCACGAAGCTGGTCACGTGGACCGGAGATTCCCAGTTGCAGGTCAACCCGCCGCGCGTCCCCAGGATGCGCCACTTGGGCTTGCCCACCGACGCGATGCTGGACACCTCCAGCTCCGCGGAGCGCCCGCCCTCGAAGCGGATGATGGCCTTGCCGTAATCCTCGTTGGTCACGTCGTGCCAGACGCGCTTGCCGAAGAAGCCGGTAACGCTCTCCATCCGCCCGGGCATGAGGTTGAGAATCCAGTCGGTGAAGTGAGCCCCCCAGTCGTAGATGACGCCGCCGCTGACCGCCTTGTCTGACCGCCACCAGTAACCGGGATGCTTGTACTCGCCCATGAACGCCTCGATGTGGAAGACTTCGCCGATCAGTCCGTCGGCGATGATCTTGCGCAGGGTCAGGTAGTCGGCGTCCCAGCGGCGGTTGTGGAAGGTGGTCAGCAGCAGCTTGCGCTCGCGGGCCGCCTCGATCATGCGGGTGGCTTCGTCGATGGTCAGGCTGAACGGCTTCTCGCAGATCACGCCGACTCCGGCGTTGAGCAGCTCCAGCGCGATCGCGGCATGGGTGTTGTGCGGGGTGACGATGATGGCCGCGTCGGCGACTCCCGCGGCCGCGAACTCCTTCACGGTGGCGAACGTCGCCGCCTCGGGATGCTCCTCGCGGGCGATCTTGAGCCGCGCCGGGTCCACCTCGCAGATCGCGGTCAAGCTCAGCCCCCTGGTGCCCTTGACCGTGTCGGCGTGGCACTTGCCCATGCTGAACGAGCCGCCGTAGCCGACCACGCCGCAGCGGACGGGGCCGGCTTTCGCGGATTGCGTCGCCCACCAGATCGAGCGATGCATGAGCTTCTGAAACGCGGGATGGCGGAAGGCCCGCTCGTCGTGACCCAGGGCCCAGTACACCACCCGCCCCTGGCCGTACTCACGGGTATAGCCGAGTGGATGCAGGGTCGACTGCCAGTTGCCGGAGGCGAGCCAGTAAAGATCCTTCTGCGTGCGCTTGCGGAGAATGTAGAACTCGTCGGTGATGCGGAACTCGCCCAGCCCGCGCATGATCTCGTGTTCACCGTCGCTGACATTGACGGTGAACGTGCAGACCGGCCCATGTCCGTCGAACTGCCCGCCGATCATCTCCATGTACCGCTCGTTCTCGA
>CAYVVX010000052.1:13919-14149 GCA_964455315.1 uncultured Planctomycetales bacterium
GTCCGACGCACAGTGAATCCCCACCACCGCGCCGCCGGCCGTGACCCAGTCGCACAGCCCCTTCTCCTGGGCCGCGGTCAGCTTGCCACCCTGGGTGTAGATCAGCACCACGTCGTAGCCGTCGAGCCTGCACAACGCGTCGCGGTCCCCGGTGACGGTGCAGTCGGCCGAGCCGTTCTCCCTGAGAAACGTCGCCAGGATCTCCCCGCAGGAGGTAAATGGATGCCACT
>CAYVVX010000053.1:0-1649 GCA_964455315.1 uncultured Planctomycetales bacterium
TCCACGAGTTGAACGATTTCCAGCGCTGAGGCTTCCAGGCGGCGCAGCATCAGCACCTGGTAGGCTTCGCCGCGGATCTGAGCGGCCAGGACCACTGCCTGGCGGGCGATCCTGAGGATGGTGGCCTCCAGGTCCGCCTCGGCGATCTGCTTGCGAACGGGAATCTGCCACAGATCCACGATCTGCTGAGCCAGGCTCAGCTGAAGGTTGCTGCGTCCGCCGCCCTCGGGCAGCATGCCGGCGATGCTCAGCTCCGGGTTGGTCAGCAGCCGTGACTGGACCACCTCGGCCCGCGACACCCCGATGTCGTAGAACCCCGCCTGCAGGCCACGATTGTTCAGCAACCCCAGCGTGACGGCCTCATCCACCGTCAGCCCGTCAATCAGCAGGGCTGCGACCCGGTCCTCGACGGCATGGTCCGCGGCGGGCGAATAGACCTCGTTGATGCCGGTTCGTTCCTGGATCTGGTCCGCCGCCCGCTGGTAGTCATCCGTGGGATCGACCGTCGCGCAGCCCCCGATGAGCAGGCCTGCGCTCGAAGTAAACCTGAGGATGATCCGGCCGGCGGCCTTCACGGTGGGTTCCTGAGCATTTCATCCGTTGTCGCGATGCATCGGGGAGGAAGTCTAGCGAGTGGATCCTATCGCCATGATGACTTGATGATGACAAACCTGTCATGATGCCTCCGCAGGCTGCGCAAATCGAACGCCTGGGCTTTCCGTCGGGGATCGAGGAGGCCCTTCTCGGCACGATTGCCGATCGTGTCGACATGATTCGTCTCGGGGTCAACGCTTCCGGAGCTATGACCATGGCCGGAGTGGCCCACGAAACCAGTAATCCATCACACCCAAAGGGCGCAACGTTAGGAAGGCCCGCCCGAGCGGGCCGAGCGCGTCGTGAAGCCCCGGTTGGGAGCGATCACACGGGATGCCCCGCTGGGGCGCTATTCGGTTGACCCTACTTCAGATCAAGCTCACCCTGGCCCGAAGGAAACATGCGACGTAAAGATGTCTACGTGGCCGTTTCCAGGACCAACGGCAGGTAGTCAGGCGGAATGCTGAAATGGCCGAGGCTGCCACTGACGATCACCACTGGAAACTGGGTCAGAGCGGTCCTGGTGGCCGCGAGCGCGTTCAGCCTGGTTTCCGCAGAGGTACGGCCCGCCTTGAAAGTCACCTCGACCACCTTGTCCTTGTACCGCTTCCTCAGCGCCGCCCGCATCACCGGGAACTGGTCCACGCCGGGTCCGTAGCTGCCCGGGTCATGCACCAGGATGATCCGGCTGTGCCCGGGACCTATGCCCAGCCCGCCCCTGGCCTTGTCCCCGAAGTCCAGCACGTGAGCGCTTCCGTCCCGGTAGAAGCAATCCAGCAGGATCAGATCACTGGGCACTTCCGTGACCAGCTTCGACTGGGCGGACTCATACAGCCCCTGATTGGCACCGGAGTGACCGGCCAGGAACAGCCGGTTGATATTGGGCACTGACGCCAGCGGCGGCTTCGCGCACGCGGGGCGGTCGGCCGGCGGCCTGACCCGGGTCAGACGCTGAAGGCACTCGCTGACCAGGTTTCCGAGTGCGTCCGGCTTCTTCAGTGTGCCCGCCTGATTGAATATCGCTTTCGCGGGGATGGTGCCGTGGTAGACGGCGG
>CAYVVX010000053.1:1659-14050 GCA_964455315.1 uncultured Planctomycetales bacterium
CAGACGTAAGGTCTGGCGTTTTCAGGAGCCAGTGCGATGAGCGAGCCGCTGTAGCGCTTGACCGCATCGATGCCCCCGTATCCCTCCGCGGCACACCTGGCCTTCTTCCCGTCGGGATCAGTCTTCGCGTCGTAATCCGTGTCCGCCCAACTGGGCCACGCGCACTGCCCCGCTGCGTCAATGGTCACGAAGGTGTAGTGCCCGTGCAGAAACACCAGCACGGCCGCCCCATCGGGCCCGGGAGGCTTGGTCACGTGGGCCCAGACCGCCTGGAGATCCAGAGTACTCGATTCGGTCTTGTCACGCCGTTTCTGGACGGCCTTCGCCCTGCCGTCGGGACCGACAACGGCCTGATCCGCCAGCGGTGCGCTGGCCGGAAAGAGCAGCGCGGTTTTGCAGTTCAGCCCGGCATCGGCGGCGCCACTGACCAGGAAATCCTGGCGCTGTGCCGGCGGGACGGCCACGGTCACGGGCTTTCCACGCTTGTTATCACCCATGCCAGATCATCCCGGAGGCCGGCATTGCCGGTCATGGTAGTCGGTCAACGTGTCCACGACTTGTGCGAGCGCGCCGGTGATCGACTGGCGTGCGTCTCTCTGGAAGGCGCTTACATTCTCAGCCACGCCGGCACCCGTGCAGTAGCCCATGTTGCTCAATCGCTTCTCCGCTGCGTCTTCAGAAGCAGCATCATCGACGTCGTCCACATCGACATGGATATCCCGGGAAAAGACGAACTCGGCATCAGGAAGCGATTCCCCCCCCGCCGATTTCCAGTGAGAACCCATCGTCAATGATCTCGGGAGTCGGGCATTCATTCAGCGGACTCCATCGCACCGTGCAGGTCCCGTGGATCTGATCGCCGAGGTCGATGTCGCCTTCGCTGTCGGCAATCCCTCGAGTCACCTCGCCGCCGTCGATCTCGATCGCGTAGGGCGCCCCGGGTATGGCCTTTCCGCAACCATCGAAGAGCCGCAGCCGCCGCGCCCGAGCCCCGAACTCCACCACGCCGACGCGAACCGTGTGCAGGCAATCGGTGGCGAGCCCGCGCATCGACCAGCATCTGGGGACGTACACGATCCCGGGCTCGTCTGCGGTGTCGAAGACATAGTTCCGGCCGGCGCGCGTCGTTTTCCTGCATCCCACCTCGTCGCGCAAATGCCGATTGATCGTATCAGGATTCGACGTGCCCCAGTTGAACAGGGCCAGATCCTGCCAGGTCATGCCCGCCTGCCGGGCGACGCTGTCGAGGGTTTCGCCGGTCTGGACCTGATGGGCCTCGATCTCGGCGATGATGCCGCCGCGGCGACCGGGCCGGCGGCATGACGGCCTGCTGTAAGGATCGGCCGGCGCCAACGGATTGGCACCTGAGCCGACGTAATCAAAGGTCGAAGGCAGGCGGGCGCCTTCGATGGAACAGGAAAGACTGCAGAAACCCGGCGATTCGAGTTCGGTGATGTCAATCGTCCCCTGCGAATTGGTGGTCCGCGAGATGATCTTTCCATCGGGCAGGGTGATCCGCATCGGCACGCCCGCGACCGGTTCTCCGGTTCGATCCATCACCACCCGGAAGACAATCCAATGCTCCCCGGCTGGACTGACAGGCTTGTCCTCGGTGAGCTCAGTTGCCAGCGGGTCATCAGATTCGTCCGAAGGCGCGGGCTGTGCCGCCCGAGTTTGTTCCCACGTGATCTGCTCGGCCATGGCAAGGGCTTGTTCGGTAGAAACCACTTCGGCTGCTGTGGCCGTGGATGAGCCTGCCCGGTTCTTCGCCCCCGGTGAACCGCCGTCATCCCCGATATTGACGCTGGAGCAGCCGCGGGCGATGGGATCGCTCCCCCCTGCCGCTTCGAACAGCTTGTCACCCTGCCGAGATGCGGGCAGACCGTTGATGAAGACGCTCTTGCTGCCCCTGGTCGCCACGCCGGGCCCGTGAGGGATCGGCCCGCTCGGCTGACAGCAGTTGTGGATATCCGTCATACCGGCGATGGCATTGATCGCCGCCGACGCAAAGTCTGCTGCAGCCTTTTTCATGGCCAACGTATACGCGGCGATAGCGGCCGGTTGACCGCCTGGCACGGCCGCGGCACTGGTATATGTCGCGGTCTCCTTGATGTTGGTCGCCATGAGCTTGCCGAACTCCCCAGCCGTCGCCGCCGGCGCCGATGGAGAGCCCTTGCCCGCGGCGAGCGAGGCATCCTGCATCAGACCGGCGAAGACCTGGGCGAGCATGGCCGGCGTCGTGACGGGGTTCAGCGTCGGCGAATCCACGAGCTGCTTCATCGTGTCCAGGGCACCTTCGATCCCGGCGCCCAGACCGGCGGGAAGCGCCCGCCATGCCTTGCTGCCCCCGATATTGACGCTCGCACTGCCCGCGCCGGGGGACATCGGCGCCATCATGTGGGATGCCGGATCAGAGAGTCTCGCTGCCTGGGGCATGCCATCACCTCTTCACAACCGATCGACGATTCGCCGGATCACTTGGCCCCGATGGGAGCACCCTCATCAATCCACGGCGAGGGCGACTTCCCCACCACCGGCTCCATGCTCTCTTCCGGTTTGAACTCGACTGACTCAACCGCACCGCTGGCGGCAATGCTGATGCTGGTGTACGCCGAAGCCGCGGACAAGTATTTCCCGCGCGCGGCATAGATGTGCCCGAGCGGGCCGGCGGAGGTTGAGTTCACGAACAGGGGTTTGAAGCCCGCGGGAGGTTTGCCCGAGGCCACTTTTCGCACCACCCATTTGCCGCGCCACTCGGCCGGCATGCCATTGCCGGAATCATCGATGACCAGCACGTGGCGCCGATGGATGTGCCCGGAAAGAACGACGTTGAACCTGGCCTCACGCAGCTTGCGGATCAGCCAGTCACGTTCCACCACGAAGCTTCCGCATGTGGCCTCCCGCCCCAGGGGTTCGGACTCCTGTGTACGAATGGCCAGGGTCGGATAGATCTGGTCGGCAACTTTGAGCCCGTGCACGGCGACCTCGTAAAGCAGCTTTTCATCGAACCTGGCACCGCTCAGGCGATGCAGGCTGTACTTACGTTGGTCGTCGGAGCCCTGAAACTTTCTCTCAAATCCGTGAGAGCCCTTTTTTCCCTCGTAAAGGGCGTCCCAGGCCGCCTTCAGGTCATTCGCGGTGTAGCGCACCCGGCCGTGGTCGAGGTCGTCGTCCGACCAGTGCTCGTGCGGGCCAACCGGCGGCTGGTGGATTCCGAGGATCTTCGGTCCCGACGGCGCGGCGGCCACGTGCTCGACAACGGCCTTCTGCACCTTGGTCAGGCAGTTCTTGGCGAGCGGTCCGCCGTAGTTATCCGGTACGAGCCCTCTGCCGCGCTGGACCCCGCCAAGGATCGGATGCGGGTCAACCAGCTCATCTTCCGCCCAGTCGAGCATGAGCATGTTGTAGCCGCCGGGCAGCCGCCAGGCGTAATCGAGGAAGGGATTGATCAGCATGAGATACCAGGCCACCGACGCGGTGTTGGTCACCAGGGCGGTCCGGCTGACCTCGAAGCTGCCGTCGCGGGCAAAGAACACCTTGGCCAGTCCTTCCCCGACCATGCCCGGATCGGTGCTGTAGGACTTCGCCTTCGCCCCCGGACCGTAGGCCGTGTTGAGTTCCTTGGGATCCGCGCCGACCTCGTGCGGCTTCGGCGCGCTGTCATTGAGCAGCGGGTAGGGATTGATCCGCCAGTCATGGTTGCCCAGCGTGGTGTACACGGGCTTGCTGTAGTTCAATCCGGCCGCGAGGAATTCGTAGAAGATGAACCAGTTGCGGTCCCGCCAGTAGGACTTGTCGGAATTCATGGGCCCGTGCCCATTGTACCCGCGTCCGTAGTCGATCAGGTCACCGGTCATGAACAGGATGTCACAGTCCGCCTTGGCCTTGTCGTACAAATCCTTGCAGGCCTGGTTCCAGTTATGCATCTTCGCGCCACTCTGGCGGAGCTTCTGGTCCAGGGCGGCGATGCGGGTGTCCATGTGCAGGTCGGTCAGATGCCCGATGCGAAGCGGAACGGCCGGTTCACGGATGAACACGGGGTGCAGGACCTCGGTGCGATGATCCGGGACTTCGGGCTGGTTGAGCTCATACTCGTACTCGCGCACGTACTTCTGCTCGTAGGCCTGCCGCGTCTTGCCCACGAACTTGCTCAGCGGCAGGACACCATCTTTGCCGAACCGCGAAGAGCGGGCGAAATGCTCCAGCAGCGTGTTCATCTCCTCGGAGCGGACCTTCTTGTCGTCCTTCCGGCCTGCGTTCACCCAGAACAGGTGGTACAGGTCCGGTGAAAACCGAGTCATGGCATGCTCGAGGATCTTGATCTCGTACATATACGGCAATCGCTGCTTCTCCGGCAGCTTGCTCGCGTAGAAGTCGAGCACGTAGGAGGACACGCCAATCACGAAGCCGCGCTCGCCCTGCGGATCGTCGGCATTCCGATGACCAGTCAGATTGATGAGCTGGGCACGTCCATCATCGAGGAAACTCTCGGTGTGCCGTACTTCGATCTCCTCCTCTTTGAAAGCCGCCGTACTGTCGGCGGGCAGGTAGCGCTTCTCGCGCCGCTGGGCCCAGGGCACCATGCGCAGGTGCCGGGCGACGTCGCGCTTGGACAGTGGATTCTTCTGCGGGTTGCGATTGCTCAGCACCAGCAGGCAGACCGTCCGGGTCGCAATGGCGGTATCACCACTGCCCGGGCTGATCACCGCGGGGAAACCCAGTGCCGGCCACAGGATCCGCGCCGGGAGATGGGTCGAGTCATCCACCGTGTTCCACTCGTGGCGTGCGGCATGGCCCTCTTTCGATGGGCTCGGGCGCGGGTCGCTCATTTCCTTCCAGCGCTCCATGCCCGTGCGATTGCCGGGGGAGCCCACCTCCGACGCCGGTCCCCCGATCACTTTCCGCGCCGCATCTTCGCCGGCTTTCTGCAGGTTGATGGGCTTCGGATCGCCGCCTGGAACCGTCTTATCATCCGACATGGCAATGCTCTCCCGTTTGGATCAGCACCCGAAATCCGACTGCAACTGGCGACGCGTGGCCTCATCCGGATCGCCGGTCACCAGGAGCCCGCGACTCCTCTGGTAGGCACGCAGCGCCGCCTCGGTCCTGGGTCCGCAGATGCCGTCGACCGCACCACAGTCAAAGCCGAGGTTGTTCAATCGGCCCTGCACGCCGCTGATCTCGCCGATCGGATCGATGCCCCCGAGGGCGAAGGCATACTCCGAAACGTCCGGCTCGACGCCGACCCGCAACGTAGCCCGACGGGCATTGGGCACGATCGGACAGCTCATCTTTCCGTCGGCATCGGTGGTTCCTTCGAACACCGAGCCGTCGATTTCGACGCGGAAGGGCTCGTTGCCGCGCGGTTCACCATCCTGCAAGACGCGCACGCGAAGCATCTCCGGCCAGCCTTTGCGGACGAATCGGTGTCGCATTTCTGAGGTGCCGGAATCCCATTTCTGCCGCAGCGGCGGGACATGAACGCGGTCGTTGGGCAGCAGCACGTTGGGATCCTTGCGGGCCGCGCGGAGCCCGGCATTGCCGGGATCATCCCAAATCGTGTCGCAGAAGTGCCCGGTATCCATGGCGATGCTGGAGATGCACTCGCCCGCTTTGACCAGATGTTCGCCGGCTCCCGCGGGACCCCGCCCTTCAGTCTCGGAGGCGTCCGCTTCCGCGACCGGCACATCGTCGTCCTCGGTTGAGGGGTTGATTGGGGCGGCTGCCTGGGCTTCCATCGCCGCGCGAAGCTCCGCCGCTCGTCTCTGCCGCAGCCCGACACCGGTCATGGTCATGGTGGCCGACATCACGCTTCTCCTTAAACCGAGTCTCTCTCGGAAGACTCCTCAAACGCTCACGCCTGTTCCCCGTCCGAACTCTCAACACCCGCCGCAGGTGATACCGGCGCCTGCCCCGTCGCGGGCGGCGGAGGCGCGGGCACGGCTCTGGCCAGCCCGCCCGCGGGAGTTCCTGCCGCTCGATCCCACGCCGCCGCATCCAGTCGCGGGAATGAAATCTGGCAGGTGCCCGGATCGGACAGTGGCTCGTGAGCCAGGCCATTTTCATCGAGCGTGCCCTGGCGAATCGTCTTGCCATCGGGCCCGATGATCTCGTAGTACTCGTAAGGAACCGGCTGGCCAACTTCGTCGACGAGCTCGATCTCGATCCAGGAGGGCTTCTTGCGGGGCTGCTCAGGCGGCGGTGGTGCCGGATCCTCGCCACCGGTGTAGGTCACATCCCTGCCGGGCAGCACGTCATCCGCCGTCAGCGTCGCGCCCGGAGGCTTCAACGCGATGGCCGTACCGACGCCCGCTGAGCCGCCGCTGTTGATGTTCACCACCGTGCCCAGAATGGTGATGCCCTGGTCGTCGATCTTGATGAAGTTGCCGCCGACCTTGAGGGTCAGTTCGGAGCCGGCCTCGATGACCACGCTCTTCCCGGCGTTCATGTAGTAGTTGCCGCCGACGGATTCGCTGTGGTTGCTCTTGAAGGCCTCGCCGACATCGCCGACCACCTCCAGGGACTTGGTCCCGCCGATCTTCTCCGAGAAATCAAGCCGGACTTCCGCGGACTTGCTCTTCTTGACCAGTTCGAACTTGTTCTCGTCCACGGTGAGATGGCGATCGTGCTCAACATTCTCGACGCGATCGTTCTTCACCCGAACGTGCAGGTCCCGCTGCGCAAACAGCAGGAACTGCTCCTGGTCCTTGCGATCCTCGAACCGGATCTCGTTGCCGCCGCCGCCGCCCGGACTGCTACGGGTCTTGATGCAGCTTCGGGTCCGCTCGTCCGGCAGCGCGTACGGCGGCATGTGATCCTTGTTGTACACCCGGCCGGTGATGATGGGTTGATCCGGATCACCTTCCAGGAAATCCACGATCACTTCCTGCCCGACGCGTGGCAGAAACATCATACCGTACTGACCGCCGGCCATACCCTGGGAAACCCGGATCCAGCAGGAGGAATTCTCGTCGAATCTGCCCTGGCGATCCCAGTGGAACTGGACCTTCACCCGCCCGTACTCATCGGTGTAGATCTCCTCCCGCTCAGGACCGACTACCCGGGCGGTCTGTGAACCGCGCATCACCGGCCAGGGCGTGATCCGCGGCGGCCGGTAGGTCACCTCCGCGGGGATGCACTCAAAGGTGCAGGCGTAGGCCTGGCTGTCCCGGTCCACCAGCGGCGATCGAGCCAGATCCTCGAGCAGATTCGGTATCGCCAGCGCGTCCAGCGGGTTCCCGCCTGACGCACCCGCGGCGGCGGCCGGATCGCGTGAGACCTGCCCGGCATGAAACACCCAGGCGGTCAACGCGCGATGGGCCGTTGGATCGCCTGCCTCGAGCGATGATGCAATCTGGAGCAGCCCCTCGGCCAGTTCGCGAACCGTACCGATCTCGCTCTGCCGGGCGGCCATCAGGGACTGATGCACACGTGCGTCCAGCAACGTGGTTTGACCTTGGGTGCCGGTTGAGGACCGGGACGTCGCCTGCTTGCCTTCGTGGGTGACCGAGGTGAGCAGATACTTGCTGTTGAGAGTCTCCTGGGGATGCCGGCTGACCTCGAAGGTCCGGCCGGACACCAGGCGGTGGCAGTTGCTCTGCCCGTATCCGACCGTGCGGGACGCTTCAAACTCCTCAGCACGAAGCCGGGCCAGTTCCGTGCCCCGCGACTGGCTGTCGTACTCCCCCGGGTAGTCGCTGAATTCGAGGTCTTGGTCGTGATCGGTATCGCTCCCGGTTTGCAGATCCAGCCGAGGGTTCTTGAAGCTGAAATCCCGCAATGTCACCGCGCCAGGCCGGACCGAGCGGCCGAGCCGAAAGCGAAGCAGGTGCTCACCGCTGGTATTCATCCCTGAGGGCGGACGGTAGGCCAGCGCAGAGCTGCCATCGATGGGACTGTATCCGGCGGGAGAATCCGCGAGAACGAGGACGTGATCATCTTCCTCCTGCTCGAAGTACCACCAGATCCCCTCTTCCTCCATCAGGCGGCAGATGTAATTGAAGTCCGTCTCGCGATACTGAACGCAGTAGTCCCTGAGCGGATACTCCCTTTCGAGATTGAGTCGGAATCGGTCGGAGGAGATCCCGGCCCGCACGAGCACATCGCTGATGATGTCGGGAACACTCATCTGCTGCGCGATACGGGAGCCGTAGCGGTGGGTGAGCAGCCAGACCTTGGGGACGAGTTCGACCCGGTAGTAAGTCCGGTCACGCGTCTCCCCGGTGACTTCGAAGTGGCCGATGATCCCGTGGAACCTGCGCTCGCCGAATCCGTTGTCGACGGTCAGGGAGGCTTCTCGCCCCACCAGGTCATCGAACTCGACCGGGGAGTCGCTGGAAACCAGTTCGATCTCGAACCGGAAAAGCCGGCAGAGCCCTTCCGTCCCACGAAACCGGCTGACCAGATATTCGCTTGAATCCCCGCCCGCCACCTGGAAGGCCAACGGAGCCCGATGAAGCTGCATAGTCGCGTCCATGAGCCTACTTGGCTCGCAAGCAGCAGGATCTTTCTCAGGATTCTGGCCGGACCATTTTGGGGTGCAGCATTCGAGAATGGGCGTCCACTGGCCGGGCTCAAACTTCGCAGTCCGGTTCAGCTGAACCGCAAACCGAGACGGCAAAAACTCACCAACCGCTTCCAGCGCGCGCGCCAACTGCAGGCCGCGATTCACGGCTGAGCAGGACGTTCAGGAACGGTGCCGGTTGAGGGAGCCTCAGCTGAAAATGGCCCCCACGGCGTTCAGTCGAATCGCCAGGTGCACATGGCGGGCGTCGGGTAGGTATTGGCCTTCGGCTCATGCACGGGGGTGGGCTCAGGGGATAACTTTGTCGACGTTTCCAGCACCGTTTGTGTTCAGATCATGATCAACGCGCCATTGAATTATGAATAGCGCTTGACGACCCGGTGCGGTGCAATCCAAGCATGTCTGAAAGCTTAACGTGCAAGAGTTTAAATGTTAGAAATTGACTGTTGACAGAGAGGATATAGCGGAGTTATATTCCAAGCTCGGGCCAAGCCAGTGGGATGGCAGGAAGCAGCGACTCACGTCTTTTTCACTGCTTCGGTCCTTGTTCTTGTCATGGTGGGCGGGGTTGTGAGGAGATGCCCCGAGCCGGCCATTCTCGGCAAACGGAGGAGGCGGAAATGCGTCTGTATCACGTGGGATGTGGTGTCGTTGCGGTCCTCGCTTTGTCGCCCTGGGTCAGGGCGGGCGTCCTTTACAGTGATCCCTCCGGCGGCTGGCGATATACACTCAACGGGAACTCGGCCGCGCCTGGCTCCGGCGGTTCGGGCGCGTTTGACGCCCTGGACGGCAGTTGGGGCCATGACAACGGATCAGACGCCTGGGACGGCTCAACCATCGGTGCGGGCCGGCTCGGCGGGCTTTCGGCTTTGACCGACGGTCCCACCAACTACATTCGCATCCAGGATCCCGGCGACCCGCGCAGCGCACCGGCCAATCAGCCCGATCCCAGCAACCGCAAGCTCTACCTGACCCGCAACATCACCAGCGAGTTACCCGGCGGCTACAACATCCTCGATCAGGGCGTGACCCTCTCGTTTCGCGCCCGGGTCTCGACGGGCAGCCCGCTGGACCTTCAGAACCCGGCCAGCGGCGGCAGCAACGAGCCCGGCACCGGCGGAGCCGCCTGGCCCGCGGGCGGCAACGGCTACCTGGGGCACGACGGCGGCAAGGGCCTGATCGGTATCCGCCAGAACACCGGCGACAAGATCATTTCCTTCTCGCTGGGCCTGGACTCGGACAAGGCCAACGGCGGCGGCGGCGCCAACGTGGGTGCCGGACTGAACATGAACAGCCTCAACGGCGCCAGCCCCAGCGGCAACGTGGATCCTTACCAGAACGAGGGCACCCTGAACGTGCTGGGCGGATTCGACCCCACCCAGTGGCATGAGTTCTGGATCACCATCCAGACCGGCGGGGCGGGAACCCACGTGGTGAATGTCTACCGCGATGGTGCCCTGATTCCCACCACCTTCAACGTGACCGCCGGCGACGGCAACGAATACGAGGACAGCTACATCGCCTTCGGCATGGGCGCCACCCCGGAACTGGGAGCCGCAGACCTCGACTTCCTCAGCTACAAGGTCGGGGTTTTTCCTCCCTAGCAGGGTGTGGCCTGTGGCGCCCCCATCCATTCCTGCACGGTGATGCACGCCTCGTGCATCCGCTTCCATTCAAGCTCATTCCCCGAACGGCACGTGGGCCTGACCGCATTCGCAAGCTGACAGTGGACCTGCCGCTCGCTAAGGTGACGGTCAGCATGTACCCAGGCGTTCTGCCCGCTGGTCGGCGATCCTCTGGTGGGAATCGCGCCGCGACCTCGCGAGACAGACGTCAGCGCCCTCCAATCACCGTGCCCGGAGCAGCCTATGCAGCGCGATCCGATCCCCGGCGGCATTCGCCCGGCAGGCCATGCCACACTGATCGTTCGTCGTGCATGGCGGCAAGTCCTCCCGCGGGCCACGGCCCTTCTGTTCTGCTGTACAACGTGTGCCTTGGCGGACACCTTTCCGCTGTGGGCGGGGGCCATACCGAATGAATGGGAAGACGCCGCCCACGCCACGGTGCTGACCGACATGAGCGTCTGCGAGCCAGCCGCTGCCCTCAGCCGCACACTCAAGCCCGGGCACTGGAAAGTCATGCCGTACGAGATGGTGGCGAACGGCCCTCGCGGAAAAATGGTCTGGGCCGCCCCGCGGGCCGGGGCACCCGAGTTGTCCCTGCCGCTGCCGGTTCGGGGATGGTTCGCTGTGTTCGTCGGCCTGTTCAGCGCGAGTGAGGCACCGACCACCGCCTGGCTGGCCCTGGATACTGATCCCGCACCCGTGCCGCGAAGCAACGGCCGTAGCGACTATTATGCCAACTCCGTCGAGGTCTTCTTCAAGGTGGCAGAGCTTACCGAGCGGAGCCGGCTGCGGATCAGCCAGGCAGCTCACGGCTTTCCGAGTGCATGTGGCATCACCCATGTGCGGCTGATTCCCTTGACCCCCGCCGAGATCGAGCGGATCAAGGCGGATCGTCGGGATCGCGCGCACCGCACCATGGCGGCCACCATCGATGGCTTCAGCTTTATCTACGCCCGCAGCCCGCGCACGGTGCGAGAATGGCTCTCAGAAGTGGAGATCTACCGGAACACCGACTTCGGCACGCTGCTGCTCCAGTCGCCCGGTGCCGACAAGGTGATCTACCCCTCGAACGTGGGGCACATGAAGGGTGACGGCTATGAAGTGTTCCCCCGCCAGGGCGACCACCATTTCACGGAATCGATCCGCGCCATGGCGGAACAGAAGATCAACCCCCTGAAAGTGCTGATCGACGGCGCGCATGACGTCGGCATGAACGTGCACGTCGGCATCCGCCCCGCCGGCTGGTCCTTCTTCGAACCATACTCGGATTACTGGGAGTCTCCGTTCTACCAGACCAACCCGCAATGGCGCTGCGAGGACCGCGACGGGACACCGGTGACACGCATGAGCTGGGCGGTGCCCGAGGTGCGCCGGCACATGATCGACCTGCTCCGCGAGCAGCTCGGTTTTGGCGCCGACGGAGTTCACATCGCGTTCAATCGCGGCCTTCCCCTGGTGCTCTACGAGCCTGCCGCACGTGAACTGTTCCAGGCACAGCACCACGTCGACCCCCGCACGGTCCCGGAATCCGACCCCCGGATCAGGCAGTGGTGGGCCGACATCGTGGTCACGTTCTTTCGCGAGTTGCGGACCGCCCTCGATGAGGAGCAGCAGCACCGGCGCCCGGACGGCCGGCCCTTCGCCCTGAGCGTGATGATCCTGGGCAGCGAGGAGGAGAATCTCCGCTACGGCATCGACGTCCGTCGACTCATCGAGGAGCGGTTGATCGACGAGGTGTTCATGGATCTGTGGGGGTTCGGAGCCACGGGAAAAAGCTACGACCTGCCCTTCTTCCGGCAGGTCTGCGACCCGCGCAGCATCCCCTTCAAACCGGCCACTGCGTCATACTGGAATGCGGGACCCTATTACACGCTGGAGCGGATGCGCTCGTTCTACGAGGGAGGTGCGTCCGGCGTCACCATCTGGGACGCAAGCATTGGTGACATGCTTCAATGGTCGGTGATCGCGCGCATGGGGCATGTCGATGAGACCCGCTGGCGACTGGAGCAGTTGAAAACTGCTCAGCCGCCGGACATGCTGCTCCGGTTTCACAAGCTGGGCGAGCAGATCCTCGACGGGCGCTATCCGCCCCACTGGGGCGGGTGATCCGGAGTGAACCACGCGCTCTACCGGCCCCACACAATCGGCGTGCTGCAATGGGGCAAAGCGGGGGCAAATCCCGTATCGTCCCCCCCCCGGCGCGTCCACTCGTACGCGTTGGGGCGAATGCCCAACTGCACGT
>CAYVVX010000054.1:0-4448 GCA_964455315.1 uncultured Planctomycetales bacterium
AGCCCTTCATCGACATGATCAGCCGGCACAGCGGCCGGCTGGAAGCGATGGTCAGCGATCTGCTCGATCTGTCGCGGCTCGAATCACGCCCCCGGCAGTTTCAACCGGCGACGATATGGCTGCGCGATCTGTTCACCGATTATCAGCAGCGCTATCTCCCGACCATGCAGGAGCGGAAGCTTACCTGGGAAACCCGCGTGCCGGAGGGCCTGTCAGCGATCCGGGCGAATCCGGAGTTGATACGACTGACGCTGGACAACCTGGTGGACAACGCGATGCACTTCACGCCGCCGAACGGAAAAGTCTGGATTCATGCGGAGGAGCGCATCAACGAGGCCGGCGGTCGCGAGATTCGGCTGGAGGTGGGGGACACTGGCTGCGGAATCCCGGAGGAGGAGCAGCCGCGGGTGTTCGAACGATTCTACCAGGTCGAACGGGCCCGCAGCGGGCCTGTTCGAGGCACGGGACTGGGACTGTCGATTGTCCGTCATGCCGTTTCGGCGATGAATGGGCGGGTGGAGCTTTTCAGCCGCGTGGGGGCGGGCACCCGAATCACGGTGGTGCTTCCCCAGCCTGAGGAGCAGGGGACGCTTGCCGTTCAGGAGGAGCCGTTCGGTGCTTAACCGAATCTTATTAATTCCTGAACATGGCGATAACCGCCTGGGCGTAGGGTAATATGGATACTTTCGCATGCGTCGCGGGTTGCCAGGTCCGCACCGGCGGCGTGTTCAGAAGCTGCACGGGGGGGAGCCGCGGCTTCGGTGGTCAGCAGGCCCTTTGGGTTTCCGGTGGGTTGTGCCTCCACAATGTTCTCAATCCAGAGTGAAAGGTCAGGCCAGCGCCCCATGCGAGAGATGTCCCGGAGAGTTGCCGGCCTGGTGTCT
Source organism: uncultured Planctomycetales bacterium (assembly GCA_964455315.1). Lineage (GTDB taxonomy): Bacteria > Planctomycetota > Phycisphaerae > UBA1845 > PWPN01 > CAYVVX01. Next base: position 885 of record CAYVVX010000054.1, read on the forward strand.
GTTCTGGGGAGTTTGGGTCTGTCGATCCTGTCCGGCTGCAGGGACGACGGCGGGTCGGCCGGTGTGAAGCAGACCGTCGAGGTGGATGGTTCGAGCACGGTGGGCCCGATCGTCATGGCCGCCGAGGAAATGTTCCGGGACGTCAACAGGGGCGTGGCCGTCCCGGTGGGGGTGTCGGGGACGGGTGCGGGGTTCAGCAAGTTCCTCGACGAGAAGCCCAAGCTGCGCACGGACATCACCAACGCATCGCGTCCGATCAAGCCGGCCGAGGTGGACAGGGCCAGGGAGTTGGGTATCGAGTTCATCGAACTGCCGTTGGCGCTGGATGGGATCTGCGTGATGGTTCACCCGGAGAACACCTTCTGCGACTACCTGACAGTCAGGGAACTCAAGCGGATCTGGGAGCCGGACAGCCGGATCAGGAACTGGAAGGACGTGCGCGAGGGTTTCCCCGACCTCGAGATGAGTCTCTTCGGGCCGGGCAAGAACGACGGCACCTTCGACTACTTCACGGAAGCGATCATGGGCCAGGAGGACGCCAGCCGCGGCGACTACCAGCCCAGCGAGAATGACAACATGCTGGTCCTGGGGATCAGCGGCGACAAGGGGGCCTTGGGGTACTTCGGCTACGCCTACTACCATCGGAATCGGGGAAAACTCAAGGCCGTGGCCATCCAGACTGATGACAAGCGGGTGCTGCCCACTTTGGAAACCATCCGTTCCGGCGAGTACAGGCCGCTGTCGCGGCCGCTTTTCATCTATGTGAACAAAAAGTCGGCGGATGAGAACCCCGGCGTGCCGGCGTTCGTGGAGTACGTGCTGGGCAATGCGGAGAAGATCGTCGAGCATCCCCGGGTCAACTACGTCGGGCTGGGTGAGGAGACCTACGGTCACTTGCTCAAGCGCTTCCGCGATCGCGTCACCGGCTCGGCCATGGCGGAGCATGCGGGCACGGAAACGCAGGATCTGGGCAAGCTGTACTCGACCCGGTAAGGACCGGCTTTCGGACCGTGCCCATGCGGGCTGGTGTGAGAACGAACATGCGGACAATGGCGCATCGCTGGAAGGAGCGGCCGATCGAGGTGCTGCTGCTGGCCTGCGCCCTGGTTTCCGTGCTGATTACGGCCGGTGTCATCTATATCCTGGCTGTCGACTCCTTCGACTTCTTCAGGCAGGTTTCGCCGTTCCGGTTCCTGTTCGGCCGGACCTGGGAGCCGCAGCTCAGCCAGCAGTTCGGCGTGTTGCCGCTGCTTTGCGGCACGCTCCTGGTGGCGGTGGGGGCGCTGATCATCGCGGTGCCGGTGGGGCTGGCGTCGGCCATCTTTCTGAGCGAGTACGCTCCGCGCTGGGTCCGCCAGATCTTCAAGCCGATTCTTGAGATTCTTGCCGGCGTCCCCACCATCGTCTTTGGCTACTTCGCCCTCACCTTCATTACCCCCTACATCCTCAAATCCGACCTGGTCAAGTCGATCCTGGGCCCCGTCGCACTGTTCAATGCCCTCTCCGGAGCCATCGTCGTCGGCATCATGATCATCCCCACCATCTCATCCCTGTGCGACGACGCGTTTCGGGCCGTCCCGCGCACGCTTCGTGAGGCGGGCTATGCCCTGTCGGCCACCCGGCTGGAGGTCTCGGCGCGAATCGTTCTGCCGGCATCCATGTCCGGTGTGGCGGCCGCGCTGCTGCTGGCCCTGGGGCGGGCCATCGGCGAAACCATGGCCGTGGCCCTGGCCACCGGCATGCAGCCCAACCTCACCCTCGATCCCCGCCAGCAGGTCCAGACCATGACTTCCTACATCGTCGAGATCAGCACCGGGGACGCCCCGGTGGGCACCATTGAGTACAAGACCATCTTCGCGGTGGGCATCACCCTGTTCCTTATCACGCTGGCGACCAACCTGATCGCCCAGCGGTTCCTGGGTCGCTTCCGGGAGGCATACGAATGAGCCTGACGGAAGCCGCCATGTTCGCGCCGCGACTGCGGTATCGCCGGATCAAGGGCTACGCCTTCGCGGCGTTGTGCGTGGCCATGATGTCGGTGGCGGTGCTGGTGCTGGGCGCGTTGCTGGGGCAGGTGTGGAGCCAGGGACACAGTCGCCTGAGCCTCGGATTCCTGACCAACCGGGTGTCCGATCTGACGCCGGAGCGATCCGGCGTGGTCACGGCGTTGTGGGGCACCATCTGGGTGATCAGCCTGACCGCCGCCGTGGCCGTGCCGGTGGGTGTCGGAGCGGCGGTGTATCTCCAGGAGTACGCGGGCAAGAACCGGTTCACCGGCTTCATTCGATTGAACATCGCCAACCTGGCGGGGGTGCCGTCGATCGTTTACGGGCTGCTGGGGCTCGCCGTGCTGGTCCGACTGTTCGCCTTCGACAAGAGCATCCTGTCGGGCGGGCTGACCATGGCCATGCTGGTGCTGCCGGTGATCATCATCGCCACGGTCGAGTCACTGGCGGCGGTGCCCAACTCGATCCGGGCGGCCTCGTTCGCGCTGGGGGCCACGCGCTGGCAGACGGTGTGGTGCCACGTGCTTCCCGCGGCGGTGCCGGGAATTTGTACGGGCACCATCCTGGCCTTGTCCCGGGCGGTGGGGGAGGCAGCTCCGCTGATCGTGGTGGGGGCGCTCCTGCGGGTGTCGGACGTGCCCTCGGGGCTGTGGGATGGTTTCACGGTGCTGCCCGTCCAGATTTACTACTGGGCTCAGCAGCCCGGGCCGGAATACCAGGAACTCGCCGCCGCGGGTATCCTCGTGTTGTTGGCCGTGTTGCTCTCGATGAACGCTCTGGCCATTGGAATACGCACATGGCAGCAACGCAGGGTCTGACGATGTCGCGAGTTGACGAGCAGAAACGAGGGCCGCTGGGACCGGTGCCGCAGGTCCGTCCGAGCCGGCCTCCTGCCTCCCCGCAACCGCAGGAGTCCTCGGTGCCGGTCCTGCGCGCCGAGAACCTCAGCATCTACTACGGCAGGTTCCACGCGGTCAAGGGCGTGACCATCGGCTTTCCGCTGCGCCAGGTGACCGCGATCATCGGTCCCAGCGGCTGTGGCAAGAGCACCCTGCTGCGCTGCTTCAACCGGATGAACGACTTCATCCCCACCATGCGGGTCGAGGGCAGTGCCTGGTATCAGGATCAGAGCATCTACGACCCCAGGACCGATCCGGTGGAGCTCCGCCGTCACATCGGCATGGTTTTCCAGAAACCCAACCCCTTCCCCAAGACGGTGTTCAAGAACGTCGCCTGGGGAGCGGGCGTCAACGGCTACCGGGGTGACTTTGAGGAACTGGTGGAGCGGTCGCTGAGGCAGGCGGCCCTGTGGGAGGAGGTCAAGGACAAGCTGCACCAGAGCGCTTTGGCCCTGTCCGGCGGCCAGCAGCAGCGATTGTGCATCGCCCGGGCCATCGCCCTGCAGCCCGAGGTGCTGCTCATGGACGAGCCCTGCTCGGCCCTGGACCCCATCGCCACCGCCCGCATCGAGGATCTCATCGACCAGCTCAAGACCGACTACACCGTCGTCCTGGTCACCCACAACAAGCAGCAGGCCGCCCGCGTCTCCGACCGAACC
>CAYVVX010000054.1:4458-13862 GCA_964455315.1 uncultured Planctomycetales bacterium
CCGCCTTCATGTACATGGGCGAGTTGATCGAAGTGGATGTCACGGATAAGATCTTCCAGCAGCCGGCCAATCAGCGCACTCAGGATTACATCACCGGCCGGTTTGGATAATCCGCGTGACCGCCCACTTCGTTAACCTGCTCGACGATCTTCGACGCCGTTCCCTGCGCATGGCCAGCGCGGTGGAGGACATGTTCCAGGAGGCCACCGAGTCGATCCTCGCGACCGATGCCGCCCTGGCCCGGCGGGTCATCGCCCGCGACGAGGAGATCGACCAGGAAGAGGTGGCCGTCGAAAGCGAGACCATCCGGCTGATGGCGTTGTTCCAGCCTATGGCCTCGGACATGCGGTTGTTGTGCACGGTGCTGAAGGTCAACAATGACCTGGAACGGATCGCGGATTGCACGGTGAACATCTGCGAGCGGGTGCTGCACCTGGAGCCCGCCATCGACATGTCCGCGCACCTGCCGGGCCTGCGGGAAATGTTGCCGGCGGTGCGAAGCGTACTCCGCGGGGCGGTCCAGGCGTACGCCCAGGGGGACGCCGAGGGGGCCCGCGAAGTGGTCGGCAAGGACGCGGTGGTGGATGCCCTCTACGGGCAGTTCATCCGCCGCCTGGTGGTCGAGGCCCCCAAGAGCCCGGGGGTCATGGCCATGCATCTGGACGTCATGTCCATCGCCAAGAACCTCGAACGCATCGCCGATCATGCCACCAACATCGCCGAGGACGTGATCTTCATGTCCACCGGCAGGATCGTGCGACACCGGGACGAGTGACCGGGCTCCGCCGAAATCCCACCCGCCCGGCCTGACCGCCTTCAGGGGGTTATAATCATCATGGTGGCACGGCGACGCATGATCCGCCGATGGAAAACCGATGTCACCGCCGGGGGCGCGGCGGCCTCCACCAGGGGATCCGGCTGATGGATGTCGACACCGGGCAGACGCAGGCCGAGAGCGTGATCATGGCCATGCTGCGATTTACCCAGCGGCGGATCAGGCTGGTCGCGCTGGGCGTGGGGCTGCTTACCTGGCTGGTGGCGATCCTGACCTGCCTGCTGGCGTTTGTGCTGGCCGATCACCTGGTCCGCGACGGGGTTCCTCCCACGCTGGGGCTGATCGCCCGGCTGGCGGTGCTGGCCCTCAGCGCGGTCTGGCTGACCGTATCCTGCTTCAGGCCGCTCATGCGCCGTATGAACGATCTGTACGCCGCCTGGCTGATCGAGCGCGCCCATCCGGAGTTCAAGAACTCGGTGGTCGGGGCGGTGCAGCTCGGGCATCGTGTCGAGCTGCCCGGTTCGACGCGCGACGCCCTGGAGCGCCGGGCGGCCCTGGATCTGACCGGTGTGGACGTGTCCGCGTGCGTGTCGGCGCGACCATTGCGGCGGGTGCTGAAGATGGCCGGGGTGGTGACCGCGGCGTTCTTCCTCTATGCCATGTTTTCGCCGAAGCAGGTGTTCCCCAGCATTCAGAGGGCCTTCGGGTGGGACGTGCCTGCGCCGACCCTGACCCGCATCGTCGAGATGCTCCCCGACGCGGACGCCTCGGTCCTGCGCGGCGAGCCGGTGGAGTTCAGCGTTCGGCTTGCCGGGCGTGCGCCGGCGGACACCACGGTCCGGTTCAGCTTCGACCAGGGCCTGACCTGGCTCGAGGGGCAGGAGCTGCCCCTGGCCGTGCGCGGGGAGGAAGCGACCGGGCCGCGCCCGAAATGGCGAGGCGTCAAGGCCGGCACCGACGTGCAGCGGACCATGTGGTGGCAGGTGCTGGCCGGGGATGCCCGCTCGCCGGTGCGGCGGCTTCACGTGCGCCCGCAGCCGAACGTGGTGGCCATCAGCACCAGGTACACCTTCCCAGGCTACACCGGTCTGGCGCCGACGTCGCAGCCGACCGGGGATATCGACGCCCCGGTGGGAACACGGGTGTCGATCGAGGCGGATACCAACGTCCCGGCGTTCGATCCGATCCTGGTGGTCGGCGAGCCGCCGCGGGACCGGAGACATCTCCTGGCGGCGCCGGGGGCGGATGAACCCCAGCGGATTCGCGGCCAGTTGATCGTTCGCGAGAACACCACCTACCTGGTCACCTTCCGCGACGGTTGGCGCACGCCCAGCCCGACGCCCATTCGCTATCGCATCCACGCCCGGCCGGATCTTGCCCCGTCGATCGAGATCAGGCAACCCGCCACGGGGATGGAGTTCCTGCCCGCCGACAAGCTGCCCCTCTCTTTCCACGCGGAGGATGACTACGGCCTGAGCCGGGCCGCGCTGATCTATCGCGGGGGGCGGCAGCGACAGGAGGATCGGCTCGATCTGGAGCTTCCGTCCGGGCGCCGCACGGTCAGCCTGGATCTCGGCGTGCCGCTCGATACCATGAAGGCCGAGGCGGGCGACCTCATCGAATGGCGCCTGAGGGTGTGGGACAATCGCGAGGACGATGAAGGCCGGGCGACTCCGCAGTACACCGACAGCGAGATCAGAACGGTGCGCATCCGCGCCACGCCGCAGCCGGGCGAACCTTCGCCGCCGCTGGCCGCGGGCGCCGGTGATTCTTCTCCTCCCACGAGCGAAAGTCAGGCAGAGGCGCCGGCAGAGGGCCCGGTCGACGAGGCCGCCGCCTCGAGCCCCGCGGAGACAGCGCTGACCGACGAGCCCGACGATGCGGAGGAGACCTTGGCGGCCGAACAGCCGCAACCGGAGGAGCGGCAGGAGGAAGCACCAGGGAAAGCTGACAGCGGGAGCCTCGAAGAGTTCGCCAAAGCTCACGCCCGCGAGCTGGAGGTGCTCGCCCAACACATGGACGCCGAGCTGCCGTCGCCCCCCGGGAACGAGGAGCCCGCGCAGGATGAACACGAAACGCCCCTCCCCGGCGAGACCGGTACCACCGGCGGTGCCGAGCCCGCCGCAGCCTCCCGGAAACCTGGCCAGTCGAGCGGTTCGGCCCGGCCATCTACCGAGGGTTCGGATGTCGCCCTGGCCGAGGCGGATGATCAACCGCGAGACGGCGAAGTGGTCACCGCCGACCCGCGGGACGAAACCGGGAGCGCGACAACGCAGTCGGCAGCGCGGCAGGGCCAACCGTCATCCCCCGTTTCGGGGTCGGAGGAGCCCGCTTCCGGTCAGCCCGCGGAAGGCAATGCCGCCAACGAGCGCAAAGGCCCCGGGCCGATGCCCGGCGAGTCGGGCGAGAACAATCAGGATCGGGAGGAGACGCCCGGATCGTCCGGTGACGACGATCGTCCGCAGGAGGCGAGTGCGACGGAGCAGGATGAGCCCGTTCTGGAGCTTCCCGCCGGTGAAAGCGAACGAAGTGAGACTGACCAGGGCGTACTTCCGGGACCACGGTCGGCGGCGGAATCAACCTTTCAGTCTCCCGGAGAAGATGACGCCGGCAGCGAAGCGGATGATCGGAGCAATGACGCCGGCGCGGAGTCGGACGGCACGGGGGAGATGGCGTCGAACGGCGGCAGCGAGCGATCAGCCGCTCCCCGGGCGCTGGAGGATGCCCTGGAGGGCTCGGACGAGGAAGGCCTGTTGGATGCCGGCGATGACGGCGAAGGTTCGGAGCAGGATTCAGAGTCCGGCACCGCTGGCACCCCGCCCGATTCAGCATCCTCGGGGGAACCCGGTCCCGGCCGGCAGCCGGTCACCGGGAATGCCGCTTCCGAGACGGGAGCAACGCCCGGCGAGGGCGACGATTCGGAAGACGGTGAGGCATCGAGTGAAGAAGGCAGCTCCGGATCAGGGGATTCGCCCGGCACCGGGCAGAACGGCCGGCAACCCGGCCAGGGCGGTCAGCAACCCGGGCCGGGGCAGGGCAGCACCGAGGGTTCCCCCGGCAACGGCCAGGGCGATGCTCCGCCGGAATCCCCGGCCGGTGAATCGGACATGCCGGGCGCAAGCGGATCGCCTTCGGGCGACGCCGCCGGGCAGCCGGGTTCGGGTGGCCAGTCCTCCCCGAGCAAGCCATCGGGTACGCGTGCGGACCCCCAGGGATCGGAGTCGGCAGCAGGCCAGGCTGATCCGAAGCACACATCGGGCGCCGGCGCGGGCGGGGGAGCGATCAGCCGAACCGGTCCTCCCGTGGAGCTTCCCGAAACACCAGCCGCGCCGACCCATGAGCCGGGCATGCCGGTTCCGCCAGGCGACCAGCCCGCCACCGATGGACCGGGGCTGCGGGTCAAGGCGCTGGTCGATCAACTGGACATGGCTCTGCGCCGGGGTGAGGTCGACGAGACCCTGCTGTCCGCGCTTGGCTGGGACGTGCCCCGCGCCGAGCAGTTCGTCGACGCCTACAAGCGGGCGGCCGCCGCCGGCCAGGTGCAGTCGGACCGCACCGTGATCCCGGTTCGCGAACAGGCCGTGCTGGCCGCACCCGAGCCTGCGCCCGCAAAGCGTGCCGGGCGAGCCGCGAGCGGTCGGAGACTGGATGCGGATCAGGATCGCCCCTCAGATGATACCCGCGAGTTGATCGGCGTCGGTCGCCAGCGGGTCACGCCGCGCTACCGCGGACTGCTCGAGGCCTACTACCAGTCGATGACCACGCAGCCGGCCCGGTGAGCCGCGGATGTGGACGATCGAATACCCTGTCGACAAGGCTTGCTGTGTGAGAGCGCGCCGGCGGCATCAGGCACTGCGTGTGCAAAGAGTCCAATCGCGATCACGGCATCCTCGCGATCGTTGGGTGAAACGAATGGCCCTTTGAAAGCGTCGCCTACCGCCGCCGTCGTGCCAGCAGCGTCACGCCGGCGAACAGCAGCAGGACCGATCCCGGTTCGGGCACGATCTCCACGGTGGCGTGGCTCAGCGTGCCGGTCACGTCCGTGTTGGGCATGCTGCCGCCGAAGACCACCGTGTTCTGGCCGCTGATCGAGCTCAGCATGCCCACGGTGGTGAGCGGCGTCTCGGCCAGTGCCGTGAACTTGAAGGTGGTCAGCAGCACGCCGGCCGGGGTGACCTGCACGGGAGATCCCAGTTGGGCGAAAGCACTGTAGAAACCGTCGCCATCCTGTGGGGGGACGACTTCATTCACGCCCCATGGATCGCCCGCCGGGAAAAAGGACGACAGCAGCGGCACCGCCCCCGTCTGGGACAGCCCCGTGAGATCCAGAAACGAAGGATCCCAGCCGAACACGAGATCCACCGCCGACATCGGCTGATTGACCGCGCTGTCCGACACGGCATAGAGCCCGATGTCCACCGTCTGGCTCACTGTGGCCACCTGGTGGCTCGGGCGGAACTCGAGATCGATGTTCGCCAGAACGCCTTCGGCCGTGAATGCAAGCGCGGCCGCGGCGCACAATCCCCTCAACACCATGCGCTTCCCTGACATGGAATGACCTCCTCCCACGTTTTTGTGAACGACGTGCTTCTCACCCGTCAAGACGGACGGGATAACCGGTGGTCCCTGATTCCGCCGGTCATGCACAAGTAACCGGTACATGCCTCCAAGTCAAGCAAAAAATGCAAGTAAACTTCGCAACTTCCAGGTACGGCGACAAGTTCGAGCCCGGACGGGGTGCCCCGTCCGGGCTCGCGATGCCCTGTCAACCCGCCCGGCGATGCCTCACGGGCGCTCGCCGGCCAGGAAGGCCGCCATGTCCTCCTCCACCACCCAGGTGTCGCCGGTGAGGTCGGCCGCTGCCAGGTTGCCCAGGCCGCGGTTGTTCAGCTCATCCACCGAGATGCGGGTGAGCCCGGACGACGTGTTGGTGAACAGGTTGGCCTTGACCAGTTGGAGGTCAACGATGTTGACCGATCCGTCGCCGTTCACGTCCGCGGCGGCGTTGGCCGGAGTCAGCGGCCTGAACAACTGTGCCTTCACCAGGTTCAGGTCCAGGATGTTGACCGCGCCGTCACCGTTCACGTCGAACGGGTTCGCCGGCCCGGCCAGCAGCGGTGCTCCGCAGCAGTTGGCTTCCCGCATCTTCAGGAAGTTCTGCTGGATGAAGGTGAAGTCGGCCGATCCCACGAGGCCGTCACCGCTGATATCGGCGTGGTCGCCGCTGGTGCTGCACGTGGTGTTGCCGCTGCCGTAGTTGGTGTTGTACTCCCCGACGAAGATGCCGAAGTCGAGGATGTCGACCACGTGGTCATCGTTGAGGTTGCCGCCGATCAGCCAGTCGCCGCCGCCGACGGGATCGCCGGTGAAGTCGGCGACATACTGCGTGCCGCTGATGTGGAAGGCCTCGTCCGTCCGGCGAAGCGTGTGCTTCTTGTCCCGGGCGGTGACGCACACGTAGTTGCCGCAGGGCACCTGGATGGTCGTCGAGGCCGTGCCACCGGTGAAGGTCAGCGTCTCCTCAACCACCACCGGCGGGCCGGGGCATTCCCACAGCTCGAAGGTGATGCAGCGGGTGATCGGCCCGGCCGAGACGTTCGGGCTGAGCTGCACCGTCACCTGCATGTCGTTGACCGCGTTGACGGTCACGCTCTGCGTGCAGGTGGAGGTGTTGCCGCAGTTGTCTTCGGCGGTCCAGGTGATCGTCGTCGTTCCGGTCGGGTACGGATCGGTCAGCGGCAGGCTGTCACTGCGGACACCGGTGACGGTCACGCTGGTGTCGCAGTTGTCGTTCGCCGTTGGCGGAGTCACGGTGACATCCGCGTCGCACCCGCCGGCATCCGCGTTGACGGTGATGTCCGCCGGGCAGCTGATCACCGGATCAGTGGTGTCCTCGACGGTGATGGTCTGCGACGCACTGACGTCGTTGCCGCAGGCATCGGTGGCGGTCCAGGTGCGGAGCAGCGTGTAGCTGTCTGCACACGCGCCCGGCGTGTTCACCTCGCCGTCATAGGTCACCGTCGGATTCAAATCGCAGTTGTCCGTCGCCGTCGGGCTCGCCGCAGTCGGTACCGCGTCGCATTCCACGGTCACATCGGCCGGTACACCCGCCAGCACCGGATCGGTGGTATCCACCACGGTGATGGTCTGGTCCTGGCTGACGTCGTTGCCGCAGGCATCGGTCGCCGTCCAGGTGCGGGTGATGATCGACTCCTGCGGGCAGGCGCCGGGAGCGATGCTGTCGCTGTACGTGACCACCGGTGCGCCATCGCAATTGTCGGTGGCCGTGGCCTGACCGGTGTTGGCCGGCAGATCCGACGCATCGCACTCGATGGTCACGTCCGCCGGGATGGTCAGCACCGGATCGGTGGTATCGACCACGGTGATGATCTGGTCCTGGCTGACGTCGTTGCCGCAGGCGTCGGTCGCCGTCCAGGTGCGGGTGATCACCGATTCCTGCGGGCAGGCGCCGGGAGCGATACTGTCGCTGTAAGTGACCGCCGGTGCGCCGTCGCAGTTGTCGGTGGCCGTGGCCTGACCGGTGTTGGCCGGCAGACTCGACTCATCGCACTCGATGGTGACATCGGCCGGAATGGTCAGCACCGGATCGGTGGTGTCCTCGATGGTGATGGTCTGCACACAGGTGGACACGTTTCCGCAGTCATCGGTCGCGGTCCACGTACGCGTGATGGTCGACTCCTGCGGGCAGGCGCCGGGGGCCACGCTGTCGCTGTGCCCGATCACCGGGCTCGCCGTGCAGTCATCTGTGGCGGTCGCGCTACCCGTGTTGCCCGGGTCGCTCGACTCGTCACACTCGATGGTCACGTCCGCCGGGCAGGTGATGACCGGCAGGGCGTTGTCCACCGTGATGATGCCCAGATCGTTCAACTCCGGCGGCAGATCGTCGCCGTTGTCGTTGGTCAGCCGCGTCGGCGGATCATTGGCCCGGAACGTGATCAGCCCGCCCGTGCTGCACGAGCTGCTCAGGATGTTGAATTTGAGGACGGCCATGGTGGTGTCCACCAGGGTGCCCGGGCCGCCGCCGTCCACGCCCACGGCGTAGTCGATCGTGCCCGCACCTTCATCGACCGCCTCGTAAATCTCAACCTCGAAGGGCAGGCTGCCCGGATCGGCGCTGACGAAGTCGAGCACCGAGTTGTCATAGGACATGAAGAACTGGCCGCCGACCACCAGGTCGCTGGCCTGGGTCATGTCGATGTTGACCGTGAGCATGCCCTCGGTCGCGTTCACGCACAGGTCCGCCGGGATCAGGCTGATCACCGCGATCGGATTCACGGTCAACGTTGCCGCCGCCGAGTTCTCCGTGCCGCAGTCACCGCTGACCACCACGCGGAACATCTTGCCGTTGTCGGCCAGGGTCAGCGTGCCGGTGGTGTAGCTGGTGCCGATCTCACCGAGGAGATCGTCCCAGCTGCTGCCGTTCCACACCTGCCACTGGTACATCAGGTTGCCGCCGGTGGCGGACACGATGAACGTCGCCGTCTCGCTGACCAGCTTGGTCGTATCCTGCGGGTCGGTGGTGATGGTGGTCGGATTCTCCGGGTTGCCGCAACCGCACACGCCCGGGGCGACCTTCAACGGATCGTTGTCGCACAGGTCGCAGCCGGCCGGGGTGCCGTCGTTATCCGCGTCGATGTCGTCATCGAATCCCGGGCAGATGTCGCAGGCGTCGCCATAGGCGTCGCCATCACCATTGTCCTGTCCGACATTGGCGATGTTCGGGCAGTTGTCGCAGACATCGCCGACGCCGTCCGTGTCGGCATCGAGCTGCAGCGGATTGGCATCGTTCACGCAGTTGTCGCAGGCATCGCCGACCATGTCATTGTCGGCATCGGCCTGGTCGGGATTGTCGACCGTGTTGCAGTTGTCGCAGGCGTCACCGAAGGCGTCGGTGTCGCTGTTTTCCTGCCCGGGGTTGGGAGTCAGCGGGCAGTTGTCCGTGCCGTCCGGCTCGCCGTCGCCGTCGTCGTCGCCGTCGCAGGCGTCGCCGATGGTGTCCGCGTCCGTATCCGTCTGATCCGGGTTGGCTACCAGCGGGCAGTTGTCGTTGACATCCAGCACGCCGTCGTTGTCATCGTCGTCGTCGCACACGTCGCCGAGGCCGTCGTTCTCGTTGTCGGCCTGGTCGTTGTTGTCGTCATTGGGGCAGTTGTCGCAGGCGTCACCGTGCATGTCGGTGTCGCTGTTGGCCTGATCCTCATTGTCAGTGGTCGGACAGTTGTCGCAGGCGTCGCCGTGGCTGTCCGCGTCGCTGTTGGTCTGGCCCGGATTGGCATCGTTCGGGCAGTTGTCGACGCAATCCAGGATCGTGTCGGTATCGCTGTCGGCAAAGCCGTTGTCGACCGCGCCGTCGCAGTCGTTGTCCAGGCCGTCACCGCAGACCTCCGCCGCCGACTCGTCATCGCTGCCGCCGGGTCCCGTCGAGCAGATCGCCGTGTTCGGATCGGCGCATTCCAGAACGCCCGCGCCGCACTCGCCCGGCGGGTCGCAGGCCTGTCCGATGTTGAAATCCTCGTCGACGCCGCTGTCACAGTCGTTGTCCACGCCGTCGCACAACTCGGCCGCGCCGGGGTGAATGGCCGCATCGCTATCGTTGCAGTCACCCCCC
>CAYVVX010000055.1:0-13827 GCA_964455315.1 uncultured Planctomycetales bacterium
GAGTTCAACAGCATCCCCTTCGACCTGGGTACGGTGGGGATGGCGAGGTCACCGCGCGATCCCGACTCGGCCAGTTCGCAGTTCTTCATCTGTCTCGGCCGCCAGCCGCTGTTCGACGGGAACCAGACCGCGTTCGGCTACCTGGTGGGCAACGAGTCGTTCGAGACCATGCGCCGGATTCAGGCCGTGCCGACCGGTCCGGGTGATCGCCCGCTCAAGCCGGTCTTCATCCGTGCCGTCTCCCTGGAGAACGTGCCTCCACCGCACCTGGATCGCAAGGACGCCCCGGCGCTGTCCTCCGGCAGCACCCACGTCGGGCTGGACCCGGTCGGGTCCGCGAATGGAGGCCGTCTGCCGTCGTCGTCGGTCGGCCCGGCGGAGATCAAGCCGGACGATGACGATCTGAACGCCTGGAGCCTGTCCGCGGTGCTGAAACCCTCCTCACGGCCTGCCGAGGATGATCAATCGTCCCCTTGAGATCGCTTTAGTTCTCAGAAATGGCATGTCCGCGACCGGGTAGCGCGTTGGGCCCGGTGCCCTGGTGCCCTTTCGGTTGACATGTGCCGCCCGGCCAGCTAAAGTGTCGTGTGCTAAGCATTTGGGCGCGGTGCTGCGCCGGGACATCGGAGTCCCCTGCCTGGAAGTGGTCTGGTCCCGCCGGACCCTCCGGGGACTGCTCCTCCGTGGCTGTTGGCGCAGCCGCCGGGAGCTGTGGCCGGCACCGGGCATGATGATTCCCTTACTACGTCAGCCAATCAACCTGAAAGTGAGCCCCATCCGTGTGTGGTATCTGTGGTGACATCGTTTTTACCGCCGGCGGCGCCTCCACGGCGGCGGTGGGGCGGATGATGGAGGTGATGAGCCCGCGCGGCCCGGACGGCTTTGGAAGCTTCTCCCAGTCAAGAGTGGCACTGGGGCACCGGCGGCTGAAGATTATTGACTTGAGCGAGCATGCCCAGCAGCCGATGGTGGATAGTGCCCTGGGGCTGGCGGCGGTCTACAACGGAGCCATTTATAACTACCAGTCGCTGCGCTCGGAGCTCGAGGGCAAGGGCTACCGGTTCTTTTCGACCGGCGACACGGAGGTGATTCTCAAGGCCTACCATGCCTGGGGATCGCGCTGCGTGGAGCGCTTCAACGGCATGTTCGCCTTCGCGGTGTGGGAGCGGGACAGCGGCACGGTGATGCTGGCCCGGGACCGGCTGGGGATCAAGCCGCTGTACTACGCGGAGACCGCCGACGGCCTGCGCTTCACTTCGAGCCTGCCGGCGATCATCGCCGGAGGCGGGGTGGACACCTCCATCGATCCGGTGGCGCTCCACCACTACCTGACCTTCCACTCGGTGGTACCCCCGCCGCACACCATCCTGCGCGGCGTGCGCAAGCTTCCGCCGGCCACTCTCCTGACCCTGCGCGCCGACGGATCGCGGCGGGAGGAAACCTACTGGCGCCCGCGCTTCGAGCCGGATGCCGAGGAACGCAGCTACACGCTCGATGACTGGAAGCGGCGGCTGCTGGACGAACTGGGCAAGGCCATCAGCCGGCGCATGGTGGCCGATGTCCCCGTGGGCGTCCTGTTGTCCGGCGGGGTGGATTCGAGCCTGGTGGTGGGCATGCTGGCCAACGCGGGCCAGCAGGGCCTGGAGACGTTCTCGATCGGCTTCGAGAGCGTCAACGACGAGAAAGGCGACGAGTTCCAGTACTCCGATGTGATTGCCGAGCGGTTTTCGACGCGGCATCATCGCATCCGGGTGGACTCGGACCGGGTGCTTCCGGCGCTGGAGGCGTGCGTGCGATCGATGAGCGAGCCGATGGTCAGCCATGACTGCATCGGGTTCTACCTGCTCAGCCAGGAGGTCAGCCGGCATGTCAAGGTGGTCCAGAGCGGCCAGGGGGCGGATGAGGTCTTCGCTGGCTACCACTGGTACCCGCCGATGATGGACAGCGGTGATGCCGTCGGCGACTACGCCCGGGTTTTCTTCGATCGCGACCATGCCGACTACACCCGGGCGGTGGCTCCGGGCCTGGCCGGCAGGGATCACAGCACCGCGTTTGTCGCCGAGCATTTTGCCGCGGACGGCGCCCCGGCGGCCGTGGACAAGGCCCTGCGGATCGACACCACGGTCATGCTGGTCGACGACCCGGTCAAGCGGGTGGACAACATGACCATGGCCTGGGGGCTCGAGGCCAGGGTGCCGTTCCTGGATCACGAACTGGTGGAGATGTCGGCCCGCATCCCCGCGGAATTCAAGGTCAGGAAGGGCGGCAAGCACGTTCTCAAGGAAGCCGCCAGAGAGGTTATTCCCTCCGAGGTCATCGACCGGCCCAAGGGCTATTTCCCGGTGCCCGCTCTGAAGTACCTGCGCGGGCCCTACCTGGAGCGGGTGCGGGACGTGCTCAACGCTCCGGCCGCGAGGGAGCGGGCGCTGTTCAATCGGGCGTACGTGGACGAACTGCTGATTTCTCCGGAGGACGGCATTACTCCACTGGGCGGCTCGAAGTTGTGGCAGGTCGCCCTGCTGGAGTACTGGCTGCAGGTGCAGGGACTATGAGCACATCAACGGGACGAAACACGCGCAGGCGCGGCGGCAGCCACCGCCTGGATCGTCAAAAGGGCCCCTCGCTGCGAAGCTGGGAGCAACCCATCTCGCCGCTGGCCGACCACATGGCCCGCGACGCGGTGGTCGACCTGGGCTGGGGCCGGCTGATCTTCGGCCACACCTTCGAGAGCAACGAGTGCCTGGCCAGGACGCTGGCCTCGGAGCAGCCCGGCCGGCGCGACGTGGCCTGGTATCTCCGCGACCCGCACGTGGTTCTGTCAATCCTTCCGCAGGATCTCTTTCTCGACCCGTCCCACACCTATCGGCTGTGGGGGCACCAGTACCGAGCCTCGGGGAAGACGGCGAACGGCTTCCTGGTCCGGCGTATCCGCAGCCGCGCGGATTCCGACGAGGTCAATCGGATCTACGCATCGCGGGGCATGGTGACCTGCGACGCGGACTTCATGCTCGACAAGCGGGCCAGCAAGCTGCGCACCTACCTGGTGGCGGAACGCATCCCGGATCGGCGCATCCTGGGGACGGTCACGGGTATCGATCACGTGGAGGCGTTCAACGATCCGGAGAACGGCGCCAGCCTGTGGTGCCTGGCCGTGGATGCCCAGGCGGACAGTCCAGGGGTCGGCGAACACCTGCTCCGGCACCTGGTCGAGCACTACCTGGCCCGCGGACGAGCCCACGTGGATCTCTCGGTGATGCATGACAACTCGGAGGCCATTCGTCTCTATGAGAAGATCGGCTTCACCCGGGTGCCGGTCTTCTGCGTCAAGCGCAAAAACTCGTTCAATGAGCCGCTGTTCACGGCTCCCCGGCCGGAAGCGAAGCTCAATCCCTACGCAAAGATCATCACCGATGAGGCGCGAAGGCGCGGCATTCGCGTGGAGATCATCGACGAGGAGGCCGGGTACTTCAATCTTCAGATGGGCGGTCGCAGCGTAATCTGCCGGGAATCACTGACTGAACTGACCACGGCGGTGGCAATGAGCCGCTGCGATGACAAGCGGGTGACCCGCCGGCTGTTCAAGTCCGCGGGGCTGCACGTCCCGGCTCAGCAATCCGCCGACGGGGGGGCAGGGGACGCGGCCTTTCTGGGCGAATACACCCGGGTGGTGGTCAAGCCGGCTCGCGGGGAACAGGGTGCCGGCATCAGCGTCGACGTTCGAGAAGAGCAGGAGCTGCGCCGCGCGGTGGATCTGGCTCGATCGGTCTGCCCGGAGGTCATCCTCGAGGAGATGGTTGACGGCCAGGATCTGCGCGTCATCGTGATCGACGACGAGGTGGTGGCCTCCGCCGTGCGGAAGCCGGCGATGATCACCGGAACCGGCGAACACACCGTCCGGGCCCTGCTCGAGAAGTACAACCGTCGCCGGGCCGCGGCGACCGGCGGCGAAAGCCGCGTGCCGTTGGATGACGAGACCCTGCGCTGCCTGCAGGTGCAGGGGTGCGCCTGGGACGACGTCCCCGCGGCCGGTCAGATGCTGCTGGCGCGCAAGACCGCCAACCTGCACACCGGGGGGACGATTCACGACGTCACCGGACAACTGCACGGCGCGCTGCGCGAGGCGTCCGTTCGAGCGGCGCGGGCCATCGGTATTCCCGTGGTGGGGCTTGACCTGCTGGTGCCCGACGTCGGCAGGCCCGACTACGTTCTGATCGAAGCCAACGAGCGGCCGGGACTGGCCAATCACGAACCGCAGCCGACGGCCGAGCGGTTCATTGATTTCCTGTTCCCACAGACGACATCATCTCGGCCGGTTGACTCGGTCGATTGAGGGTCTTGTATCCACATGGCCAAGAAGCTTCCCATTGATACGAACTACCTGGCGGACGTCCTGGTCCGACTCCTGAATATTCCCAGCCCCAGCGGGTACACCAACAACGTCGTCCGGTTTCTGTGCGAAGAGCTGCGCTCCCTGGGCATCGGGGTGGAGCTGACCCGGCGGGGTGCTGTTCGGGCCACCCTGAAAGGCAGGCAGGCCCATCCGGGCCGTGCGGTGGTATCGCACCTGGATACGCTGGGGGCGGTGGTGACCCAGCTCAAGGACAACGGGCGGCTGGCAGTTCTGCCCGTCGGCACCTGGTCCAGCCGTTTCGCGGAGGGGGAACGGGTGACGGTTTTCACCGACGAGACCAGCTATCGCGGCACGGTGCTGCCGCTCAAGGCCTCCGGGCATGTCTACAACGAGGGGATCGACTCGCAGCCGGTGTCCTGGGACCAGGTGGAGGTGCGGATCAACGAGCGGTCCATGACCGGGGAGGATCTGGCGGCACTGGGCTTTCGCGTGGGCGACATGGTTGCGTTCGACGCCCGCCCGGAAGTTGCCTCCAGTGGGTTCATCTGCTCGCGGCACCTGGACGACAAGGCCGGCGTGGCCTGCATGCTGACCGCGGCGCGAACCATCGTCCAGGCGGGCATCGAGTTGCCGCTCAACTGCTACCTGCTGTTCACCATTTTCGAGGAGGTGGGCACCGGTGCTTCGGCGGTGCTTCACGGTGACGTGGCCGAGCTGGTGGCGGTGGACAATGCGACGCCGGCACCGGGACAGAACTCGACCGAGCTGGACGTGACCTTCGCGATGATGGACTCGACCGGTCCGTTCGACTACCACCTGACCCGCCGGCTGCTGGACCTGGCCAAGGAGTACGAGATTCCCCATCGCCGGGACGTGTTCCGGTATTATCGCTGCGACGCGGCGTCGGCGGTCGAGGCGGGCAACGACATCCGCACCGCGCTGGTCTGTTTCGGCGTTGATTCCTCGCACGGCTACGAGCGGACTCACTTGGACGGGCTGGCCCATCTGACCCAACTGCTGATGGTCTACGTGCAGACGGGACTGACCTTTCCCCGCGATGCGGTGGATCTCGGCCCGGTCGAGGGATTCCCGGAGCAGCCGATGTGATCCGTTCGCCGGTACCAGGCCGACCAGCGGGGGCAGGTCGTCGATCGGGGGGTGCCTGTGTCATCGCTGTACTCGTGCTGATGTGCTGCGGCTGCGAACGGGAAAGCGAAGGTATTCCGAGCACTCTGCCGGCCCAGGCGACACCGCGGAAGGGCGGCGAACTCATCGTCGCGCTGCAGTCCGAAGGTACCAGCCTCGATCCCCACGCGGTGACCGACGCCGCCTCCATGCGACTCATCGAGAACATGCACGCCACCCTCTTGCGCTATGCGCAGGACTACGGTGAGACGGAGCCGGACCTCGCCCGGCGCATCGATCTGTCGGCGGACGGTCTTCAGGTAACCATCCACCTGCGGCCGGGGGCGCGGTTCCATTCCGGCCGCGAAGTTGCGGCGGAGGATGTCATCTTTTCCATCGAGCGGATTCGCCGGTTGCGGGTGCGCGCGGATCAGTTCGCGGCCGTCGAGCGGATGGATGCTCCTGATCCACATACCGTGCGGCTGTATCTGTCCCGACCGGCGGCGCCGCTGATGATAAGCCTGTCGAATCCGATGAACGCCATCGTCGACGCGGAACTGGTCAAGCAGGCCGACGATCGATTCGACAGCGTCGACGCCGGCGCCGGCCCGTTTCAACTGGTGGAGTGGCGTCGCGGCCGGCATCTGAAGCTGAAACGGTTCGACGGCTACTACCTGCCCGATCGCCCTCGCCTGGATCGGCTGGTGTACCGCCCGATCGCCGACGAAACCTCGCGGTCGACCGCACTGCTGACCGGACAGGTGCATCTCATGCCCGACGTGCCGGTGCAGGACGTGGACAGTCTCAGGGCCGCGCCGGGCGTTGAGGTCCGCTCGGTGTCGGGCACGTTCTGGGAGTACATCGGGCTGAACACCCGGCGGCCTCCGCTCGACGACGCCCGCGTGCGCCAGGCGGTGGCCTGGGCGATCGATCGCGAGCTGCTCAATCGGCTGGTCAAGTTCGGCCACGCGACCGTACTGTCCGGTGGACACATTCCCCCGAACCACTGGGCCCGCGCCGAGTTCGAACTCTATCCGCGGCGGGACATCGAGCGGGCCAGGGGTCTGCTGGCCGATGCGGGCCTGCCGGAGGGCTTCGACGCGACGCTGAAGGTGGGATCGTCGTTTCCCTATCAGGTGCTGGCGGCCGAGGCCATCAAGCAGATGGTCGCCGAAGCGGGCATCCGCGTGCATCTTCGCAGCCTGGAGTCGAGCGTGTTTTTCGACGCACTGGCTCGTGGCGATTTTGACATGACCGTGGTCGGCTGGGTGGGCCTGGTCGATCCGGACGAGTGGACCTGGAACCTGTTTCACAGCGAGGGCAAATGGAACCAGCAGGGGTATGCGAATCCGGTGCTCGACGGGCTGCTCGATGAAGGACGGCGCACACCTGGCCGTGAGGATCGCCGCGACCTGTACGCGCGGGCCCAGCGGATCATCGCCGATGATGCCCCGATGGTATTCCTCTACGTGAATGACCAGATCGCGGCCATGCGCCGGGACGTGCGCGGGTTCGAGCCGCACGCGACGGCGTCGCTGCTTGCGCTGCGCGACGTGTGGCTGGCCAGTCCATCGCCGGCGGAGGCGCGCTGATGGCGGCGTACCTGCTGCGGCGGCTGGGGAGTTCGCTGGTCGTGTTGCTGGGGTTGTCGCTGCTGGCGTTTGCCCTGGTGCGACTGGCCCCGGGCGACACGGTCACGGCGATGCTGGGTGTGCATCACAACCCGTCCGATGCCGAAGCACTGCGCGAGCGGTACGGCCTGGATAAGCCGCTGCCCGTGCAATACGGCATCTGGCTGTCGCGCGTGGCCCGGGGCGACTTCGGGCGCAGCATCAGCGGGCGTGCGGTGGTGGCGGAACTGGGTGACGCCCTGCCGGTGACGCTCGAATTGATGCTGCTGAGCCTGGGCTTTGCCGTGGCGGTGGGTCTGCCGCTGGGGGTGCTCGCGGCGTTGCGCCGCAACCGCCCGGCGGACCTGGTTGCGACCTTCGCGGGACTGGTGGGCATCTCCATCCCGGGCTTCTGGCTGGGTACGCTGCTGATCCTGCTGTTCGCGCTGATGCTCCGCTGGCTGCCGGCCGGTCAGTTCGTCGACGCCGACGTCGATCTCGCTGCCAACCTCCGGCACATGGTCCTGCCGGGGCTGGCGCTGGGGACGGCGGTGGCGGCCGTGATCATGCGCATGACACGGGCGTCGATGCTGGAGGTGATCCGGCAGGATTACGTGCGGACGGCGCAGGCCAAGGGGCTGCCGCGGAGAAGCGTTGTATTCAAGCATGCCCTCCGCAACGCCGTGATCCCGGTGTTGACGGTGGTCGGGATCCAGGCCGGGTACCTGCTCGGCGGGTCGGTGGTCATTGAGGAAGTGTTTTCGCTGAACGGCGTGGGCCGGCTGGCGCTGCGGGCGATCGGCAACCGCGACTATCCGCTGCTTCAGACGGTGATTCTGATGATCGGCACCGCGTTCGTGCTGATCAATCTCACGGTGGATCTGGTGGTGGCATGGGTGGATCCGCGGATCAAGCGGGGCTAAGGGCGGCGCGGCGCCCCCCCGGGCCGCGCGGGTGACGTATGAGCGACATGTGGCGACGCTATCGACGCAGCAGGCCGGCGGTCATCGCCCTGGCGGTGCTCGCGACCTATGCGCTGGCGGCGCTGCTGGCGAGCGCGATCGCCCCGTACGATCCATTGGCGATCAGCGCTATCGGCATCTCACCTCCCGGGCCGGACCACCTGATGGGGACCGACCAGCTCGGTCGGGACATCTTCAGCCGGGTGCTGTTCGGCGCCCGGCTTTCCCTGCGCGTCGCCGGCATCTCGGTGCTGATCGCGCTGACCGCCGGGGGGCTGCTGGGTCTGGTCGCCGGCTACTTCGGCGGCGCCCTGGATGCGTTATTAAGCCGCCTGACCGACATGATGTTCGCCCTGCCGGACATCCTTTTGGCCCTGGTGATCATGTCCATATTGGGGCAGGGCCTGACCAACATCTCCATCGCGGTCGGGCTGGTGTACATCCCCATATTCACCCGGATCTGCCGCGCTGCCACGCTGTCGGTGAAGGAGCGACCCTTTGTCGAAGCCGGGCGGGCCCTGGGGCTCTCCCACGCGCGGCTGCTGCTGCGCCACGTGCTGCCCAACATCCTCACGCCGCTGATCGTGCAGGCCTCGCTTTCGTTTGCGTTCGCGCTGTTGTCCGAGGCGGCGTTGAGCTTCCTGGGATTGAGCGGAGAGACCGACGCACCCCTGTGGGGCCTGATGCTCCGGCGCGGCAAGGACGTGATGCACCTGGGCTGGTGGATCGCGGTGTTTCCGGGACTGGCCGTCACGCTGGCGGTTCTGAGCTTGAACATCGTCGGCGACGGCCTGCGCGACGCGCTGGACCCGCGACTTCGGCAGCAGGTCTGACCGGCGCCCGTGCTGATCGGCAGCAACGCGCGCGAATTGAGCTTGACGCGGAGCGGGATTGACCTGGCGGATCAGCTTCGATGGTTGCCGCTGGCGGCCATTCTTGTCCGGATCGCGCGCTTCTTCCGTGGCGGCATTTCGGCGTGAGGCGCCTCGCTCGGTTTCGAACCGGCGGCCTTCTGCTTGTGGGCCCATTCACTGAAGGCCGCCGCGACCGAACCGGCCTCCGACGCGGTCACCTCGATGCGAACGATGGTGTGATCGCTGCCGCGCCGCTCGAGCAGCAGGCAGGGCACCGACTCGGTTTTGGAAATCACCCGCACCGCGGATCGAACCGTGAGCCGTTCCGATCCGCTGGTGTGATGAAAGATGGGTTCGCCCAGCTTCAAACGACCTCTCGCCGCCATGGTGGTCCTTTCAACCTGCGACCGAGGAAGCAAACTGAACGCTCTAGCCTGAGCTTCATCATGATCGGGCGGCCTGCCGAAGTCCATAGCCCCGGGTTGGGTAGAGACTTCCCCAGGCTTTATAATTCCCCTGCACGCTGAACGCGTGGTATGCTTCTCTCAGGAATGGGGCAGGTTCGCCCGGATTTCAGGCGTCGTCCGAAGAATCAGGAGCAACCGTCATGAATGCCGCAATAATGATAGATAACGGGGTGCTGGCTGCGGTTGGGGAGTTGGGCATGTGGTCCTGGCTCCAATCGGCGTATGTCATCTGCCTGATCGTCGGCGGCGGGATGCTGGCGGTATCCACACTCCTGGGCGGGGATTCGCACGGTGATGTCGATGCCGGCGGCGACCTGGGCCTGGATGGGCACGCGGATCTCGACGGTGCCGACTTCGACGCGGACACCGGCGGACTCGACGCTGACGCCGCCCATGGCGCCGACCTCGTCCATGCCGATGCCGCTCATCACGGGGCGATGATCGACGGGGCATCGCTGGCGTCATGGTTTTCGATCCGATTTGTCATCTATTTCATGGCCGTCTTCGGCCTGATCGGCACCATCCTGAGCTACCTGAGCGGGGCCGGGCCGCTGGCCAGCTTCGTCGCGGCCATGGTCGGCGGCGTACTGGTGGGGCAGATCGTCCACCAGGCCATCCGCTGGCTGCGCCGCAGCGGCGGCAACAGCGCCCTGGTGGTCGACGACTATCTCAACCGCAGAGCCCGGGTCACAGTGACCATCGCGCCGTCAGCGAAAGGCGAAGTCTCGCTGGAGCTGCGCGGGGACACCCGCTATGTGCCGGCGCGGGCCCGTCGCAGCGACGAGGCGTTCAAGATCGGTGACGACGTGGTCGTGGTCGGGTGGTCACAGGGCACCGCGGAGGTGCTCTCGGTGAAGGAGCACGAGTTTCTGACCGAAGGGCGTCCTAACACGAAGCATCAACCGGAGGTTGTCTGATGAACACGCTGATCCTGATGGACATCATGGACGCGGCCATGATCGGGGCCGGGCTGCTGCTGGTGGTGATCGCCTTCGCCACGCTGATCGCCAAGATCATGGTGGTGGGCAATCCCAGCGAGTTGCTGGTCATTACCGGCCAGCGTTCCCGCGAGGGGCTCGGCTACCGCACGCTCATCGGCGGGCGCACGCTGGTGGTGCCCATCATCGAGAAGGTCGCCCGCATCAGCCTGCGCAACATGCAGGTCGAGCTGGAGGTCAAGGCCCAGTCCGGCGGCGGCAAGATGATCCCGGTGACCGTGACGGGCGTCGCCTATGTGACGGTATCCTCCGACGCCGACATCCGCGGGGCGGCCATCGAGCGTTTCCTGGGCCAGCCGGAGGGCGAGATCCAACTCGTCTCCCGCGAGACGCTGGAGGGCGGTCTGCGCGCGGTGATCGGCAAGATGACCCCGGAAGAGATCGTCGAGGACCGTGACAAGTTCGTGGCCACCGTCATGAACGAGGTCAACGACGACTTCCGCAAACTCGGGCTGGTCATCGACAGCGTGAACATCCAGAATGTGCATGACGAGGAACAGTACCTCGAGTCGATCGCTCGCAAGGCCTCCGCGGCCGTGCGTGCCGAAGCCCGTCAGTACGAGGCTCAGCGGAAATCGGAGGCCGACATCAAGGAGGCCGAGGCCGACGCGCTGGCGCGCGAGGCCCGCGCCGAGCGGGACGCCGAGGCGCGATCCGCCGAGGCGGCCGGACACCAGAAAGCCGAGGCGGCCCGCCTGGGGGCGGAGAAGTCCATCGCCGAGGCGGACAATGCCCTGCGCATCCGCAAGGCGGAGCTGGCCAGGGAGGCGGAGCTGAAGGAGGCGGAGACGCAGCGTGCCGCGGCGGAGGCGGCCGAGGCCCACCTGCTGGCGACACGGGTCAAGCAGGCGGACGCATCCCGCCTGGTGGCCATCGCCGACGCGGAAGGCAAGGCCGCCACCGTACTGGAGCAGGGCAAGGCCCGGGCCGCGTCGATCGCGACCATCGGTGCCGCAATACAGAAGCATCCGGAAGCGTTGAAGGTCATGCTGGCGGAGATGATGCCCGACGTGGTCAAGGAGCTGACCAAAACCATCGCCAACGTGGAGTTGGGCGACGTGACCGTGATCGACGGGGGCAGCGGCAGCGGGATCGCCACGGCGGCACTGGGGCGGGCGCGGATGCTGTCGGAGTCGCTGGCCACGCTGGAGTCGGTGCTGGGGATCGACCTGCGCGAGCTGACCAGGCAGATCGCCTCCAACGCCGGCAAGGGTGGCGACGACGCCAGGAGGATGACGCCGCCGGGGCCGTCGCGCGGCGAGGATACGCTGACCGGCTGATGATGCCGGTCTCAGGTCGCCCGCCGGCAGCGCACGATCAGTGAGTAGGCGATGATGCGGGTGTCGGCGAGTCCGGGGTGTTCCGCCAGCGTTGCGTCGTCCACCGTCGGTTCAAGCAGCCGCTCGATGACGAAGCCGGTGTCGATCAGCGTGTTGATCCATCGGCTTAGCGTGAAGCAGAATCGCGGGATGCGGAACTGCGGCAGCGTGGCCGCGAGCTCCGCCGGCGCCGAGCCGAACATCCATTCATCGATACCCCCTTGTTCTTCCTTGAAGTAATCGCCGCAGATCACCGCCGACCGCGCGCCGTTCTCATCCAGCAGCCACTTGAACCGCGGCGTCTGAAAGCAGGGGTGGCAGATCGAGAACTGGAAAACGCCCCCCGGCTTCAACACGCGATGCGCCTCGCGCATGGCCGCGAAGGGATCGGGCATGTCCATCAGGCACATGAACGACGTGGCGAAATCAAACCTCCCGGCGCCGAACGGCAGGCTCATGCCGCTGGCACGCACATAGCGAACGCCCCGCGGGTGCTCGCGTTCCTCGCTCACGGCATGTCCGAGAAAGCGCCCGGCGATATCCAGCGCCGTCATGCGCGCCCCGCGTTCCGCCAGCAGCCGCGTGTTGTGCCCCTCGCCGCAGCCGATGTCCAGCCCGTCGAGCCCCTGGATATCGGGCAATGTCGCCAGAAACGCCGGCGTGTTCATCAGGTCGCGGTGCCGGTCGCAGCCCATGCGACTGAGCAGCGTCCACGCGTCCGCGTTGCCGTCCCAGCAGCGTGCGACGCCCCGTTCATCTCCGCAGAATTCCATCCTCTGTTCCCCCGCTTTGACCGACGTTGTGACCCTGTGTCGCCGGATGATACAGTATCCGTGCCCCGGGTACACGTTCTGAGGTCTTGCGAGCATGGCCAGAATCGCGGTGTTTCAACACGTCTGGTGCGAGGATCCCGGAGTCTTCGGCGAGGAACTGTCGCGCCTGGGTCATACGCTTTCCGTGTTCCGTCTCGATGAAGGTGTCGCGGTGCCCTCCGTCCGCGACTTCGATGCCTGGCTGGTGATGGGGGGGCCGATGAACGTGGACGAGATCGAGCGGTACCCGTACCTGCGCGCGGAGCGGGATCTGCTGGCGGACTTGATCGCGGCCGACCAGCCGGTGCTGGGCGTGTGCCTGGGCTCGCAGCTCATCGCCAGGGCTGCCGGAAGCCGGGTGTACGCCCAGCGACCCAAAGAGATCGGGCTCTATCCGGTGGCGCTGACACCGGAGGGGCGGAGCGACCCGCTGCTGCGACGACTGGCGGAGCTTCCCGAGGTGCTGCACTGGCACGGCGACACGTTCGACCTGCCGGCCGGGGCCGTGCACCTGGCCCGTTCGGAGCGCTTCGACCGGCAGGCCTTCCGTGTTGGCGCGCGGGTATACGCCCTGCAGTTTCACATCGAGGCGACGCCCGCGATGGCCGGCAGGTGGGCGGAGGCGTTCAGCGGCGAGCTCGCCGAACAGCCGCCGGCGGACCAGTGGAGCCAGTTCCTGTCCCGGATGGAGCGGTCTCTGGAGGCCCAGAATCGGGTCGCCCGGGAGGTGATCCGTGGCTGGGCAGATCTCATCTGATTGACTGGGGACTCGGTGCGTATCACATAACATGTTGATAGGAAATGACTTATGTGCAATCGCGAGCGTGTCCCCCAAGCCTTCATGGGGCGATGTGGGTTTCCTGAAGTTTGGCATTCGCGGAGGGGCGGGCTATGATTTGGTCGGAGTTGACAACGGGAGCGGCCTGAGTAAACTACCGATCAGCAAAGGCAGTGGTACAAGCGGTTCGGCACAGCTTCCAAGCCCAGGCCGGGCCAGAAAGGGTGATCGGCTTTTGCGTACCAGGATTGATAGCGACATCCGGA
Organism: uncultured Planctomycetales bacterium; assembly: GCA_964455315.1. Classification (GTDB taxonomy): domain Bacteria; phylum Planctomycetota; class Phycisphaerae; order UBA1845; family PWPN01; genus CAYVVX01. The sequence continues at coordinate 13,543 of CAYVVX010000055.1, forward strand.
TCGCCGAGGTGGCGATGTCTTAGCCGGCAGGAGCGGTCTCGTCTGACGCTGACGGAACCACCGGCTGAGAGCTGGCGGTTTTTTTTTCGGCGTATCGCGGCGGGCGACCTGCGACGGCTGAGCCGGTGGTGGCGTGTCGCTCCCTGCGAGGGCTCGTAGCTCAGTTGGTTAGAGCGCGTCGCTGATAACGACGAGGTCATAGGTTCGACTCCTATCGGGCCCATTGAGAAGAGCGGACCAGCGGAGTAGAAGACCAGTAGATCGATTCGTGCGTACCGCTCTACT
>CAYVVX010000056.1:0-13798 GCA_964455315.1 uncultured Planctomycetales bacterium
TCCAGAAGGTGATGTTCATCTTCATCGCCGCGGTGGCGTTCATCCTCTCCGACACCGCCCGCGCGATCATCGACGTCGACGGGCGCTACGTCGACACCGCCTATACCCTGGGCTCCAGCCGCTGGCAGATCATCCTCAAGGTGCTGGTGCCGCTGGCCTTGCCGGACGTGTTCAACTCCCTGCGCCTGCTGTTCGGGCTGGCCTTCGGCTACATCATGCTGGCCGAGCTGGTCAAGTTCGGCGGTGAGTCAGGCGGGCTCGGCGACATCATCAACATGTCCCAGCGGCGCGGCGAGCGCGAGCACATCCTGCTGGTCCTGATCATCATCCCGCTGGTGGCTCTGGCCATCGACCGCATCTTCTTCTGGCTGCAGCGCGAGCTGTTCCCTCACCGTTACGGCGGCATGGGTCTGCTCAACCGGGCGGTGCGGGCGACGCTGCACGGCTGGGAGGATCTCAAGCGGGCGATATATGTCCCCGCGGCCGCGCGACAGCACATGGGCAGCGGCTTCCCGGTCCAGCCCGCTGACCAGGAGGGCGGGTCATGAGCACCCCCGGGCAACAGGTGCCGGCTTCGGCATCACCCGCGCCAACCGTCTCATCCGCCGACGTCGGCATGGGCGCGGTGCTCGATCATGTGCGCACTTCCGCGGAGATCGCCCGGCCGCCGGTGGTGATATTTCGCGACGTGACCAAGACCTACAACGCCGGGGCGTCGAACGCCTTCACCGCCATCCGCGACGTGAGTTTCGTTGTTGAGGATCTGCCCGACAAGGGCGAGTTCGTCTGCGTCCTGGGCCCCAGCGGCTGCGGCAAGAGCACCATCCTGCGGCTCGTCGCCGGCTTGAGCCCCCAGCACCCGGCCACCAGCGGCGAGGTCGTGGCCATGGGCGCCCCGGTGACGGGGCCCGGCGCCGATCGCGGCATGGTGTTTCAGGATTACACCAGCTTCGATCATCGTACGGTGCTGGACAACGTGACCTTCGGGCTGGAGTGCCGCGGCGTGCCCCGCAGGCGGCGCTACGAGCTGGGCCGGCGCTGGATCGAGCGGGTCGGGCTCGACGTGGACAACGACCAGTTCAAGTATCCCCACGAACTGTCCGGCGGCATGCGCCAGCGCGTGGCCATCGCCCGCACGCTGATCCTTCGCCCGCGGATCATTCTCATGGACGAGCCCTTCGGGGCCCTGGACCCGCACACCCGCATGAACATGCAGGATCTGCTGGTGAACCTCTGGCGGGAGGTCCAAGCCACCGTGTTCTTCATCACCCACTCGATCGAGGAGGCCGTGTATCTCGGCGACCGGGTGTACATCATGAGCAACTCACCCGGGACCATCCTCAAGGAGATGGTGGTCGAGCCGCCGGATCGCCCCTCGCGGGACATGCAGCGCGAGCCGAAATTCCAGGAGACGGTGTTCTACATCCGCGACCTGATCGGGCAGCTCGAGGAGAGCCGCAAGGCGGAATGATCGGGTCTGTTGGACTCTCCGGCGAGAGGTTGCGATAATCAGCTATGGGTGCCTGCGGTACCCTGAAACGTGCTGAGTGTGTTTGGCGGTTATCGGAGCTTGGATCATGACCGCATCCGAAGTGGTGAAGTACCTTCGCAAGCTCTGGGGCGGACATCCGAAAGAGGATGCCCTGGACCTTCTGAACGACTGGTACTCACAACCCCATGAGCGGGATGATGATTACTGGGAGGAGCTTGAGAGGGAATTGCGAACCCAGCGGCTGCGCCTGCGCAGCGACGGTAATCAGGTCTGATGTTGTTCGTTGTTGACACCAGCATATGGGTGAAGCTGCTTCGCCGTGACTCAAGAGTAGGACCACGACTGGAGCAGGCGCTTCGCCAGGGTGACACAATCATCGTGGTCCCCATCGTCTACTATGAGCTGATGAGGGGTCTCAGGAAACGCAACGATCAGACCAGTATCGGGTTCATTGAGCGTCTATGGTCAAGCTTGACGTATGTTGATCTGGAACTGGATTCCTGGGAAGCAGCGGTGCGGCTTTGGGTCGATGCAGTGGCAAAGAATCAGGCACGTGAGGATGCAGACGTGCTTGTCGCCGCCGCGGCTTCGGTACTTCAGGCAACCGTGGTCACCGATAATCTCCAGCACTTTGAGGTCTTTGGAGTGCCGTTGGAGAACTGGGCGGGATGACTCCAGCATATTGACCATTGATTCTGTTTCCAGGCAGCGCATCTACACCTGAGCAGGTCGGAAGCATCCTCCTCATGTTCAAGTACTTCAAAGCCGCTTTCATCAACCGCTGGAACCTGCTGTTTTTCACCGCGGGGCTGGTCTTCGCCGGGATCAGCGGGGCACCGGACGTGGTCGCGCCGCTGGTGCTGGCCGGTGAGGTGGCCTATCTCGGCCTGCTCGGGGCCCATCCCAAGTTCCAGCACTACATCGAGGCCCAGGAAGCCAAGGCGGCCCGCGAAGCACTCAAGGCCAACGCCCCCTCGCCGCAGCAGACCGTGGACCGGATTCTCGACTCCCTGCCGGATCCGTCGGTGCGGCGGTTTGAGTCGCTGCGGACGCGCTGCACCGAGCTGCGCCAACTGGCCTCCGAGCTGCGCGATCCCAACCGCATCGGCACGCCCGCTCCGCTGGAGGAGATGCAGATCGCCGGACTCGATCGGCTGCTGTGGATCTACCTGCGGCTGCTGTTCACCGAGCATTCGCTCGAACGGTTCCTGGCCCGCACCCGCGTGCAGGAGATCGAGGCCGACATCCAGCGGCTCGAAGCCCGGCTGGCCGAGTCCGGCGACGTCACCGCCGACCCGCGCCATGAACGGCTTCGCAAGGTGCTGACCGACAACCTGGAGACCAGCCGGACCCGCCTGGGCAACTACCGCAAGGCCACCGACAACCTCGAACTGGTCAAGCTCGAACTGGACAGCCTGGAGAACAAGATCCGCTCGCTGTCCGAGCTGGCCATCAACCGCCACGAGCCGGAGTTCATCTCCGGGCAGGTGGACCGGGTGGTCAACGGCATGGTGCAAACCGAGCAGACCATGAGCGACCTGCAGTTCGTCACCGGGCTGCAGCCGCTGGACGAGGAAGTCCCCGAACTGCTGGAGCGGCCCAGGTCGAAGGTGCGGGCGTGATCCGGCGGAGCCTGGCGGCCGGGGGGCTTCTGCTCCTGGCCTGCGGCGCGGACGGCCCGGCAAGCCGCCCCGCGGGCGATAGCAACCAGGACGACTGCCTGGTCGGGGCCTACCACTTCGCCGGCTGGTGGCGGGCGCTGCCCAACAAGTACCACGTCGCCGGCCAGGACTGGCGTCCGGCATATCCCCGGCGCGGCGCCCTGCTCGGCGAATTCAACGAGCCCGAGACCATGCGCCGCGAGATCGACGCCGCCGCCGATCACGGCGTCGACTACTTCCAGTTCCTCTGGTACGACCAGCAGCCCGGCCCTCACCGCGAGCCGCACCAGGACCGGCTCAACGCCGGCGTCGAGGACTTCATGGCCGCGCCCAACGCCGCCCGCATGCGGTTCACGGTCGAGTACTGCAACCATCCGCCCTTCGGCATCACCGGCGACGCCTTGTGGGAGCGCACCTGCCGGCTGTGGGTGTCGATGATGCGGCATCCCAGCTACCTGCGAGTCGGCGGCCGGCCGGTGTTCAAGATTCACGGCGCGGGTGCCTTCCTCGAACAGTGCGGGCGCGACCCGGCCAGGGTGCGAGCACGCATCGATGTCCTGCGGCGGATCAGTGTTGAATCCGGCGGCGGGGATCCCCTGGTGTCCGGGGGCATCGTGCGCGGGCATGAAGGGATGACCGGCATGCTGGCGCCGTACGACTTCCTGTCCACCTACATGGAGATGCCCCAGGTGTCGGCGGAAGGCGGACCGCATCCCTACGAACAACTGCTCGATTACGCCCGGGAATCGTGGCGGCTCACCGCGGAGAAAAGCGGCAAGCCTTACGTGCCCTTCCTCCCGGCCGGCTGGGATCCGCGCCCCTGGCGTGACCCGCGGCCGCCTTTCGTGCTGCCGGATCGCGGCCAATGGATCGAGGCGCTGCGCACCGTGAAGCGGGCCCTGGACGAGGACGATCGCCTGGGCATCCCGCTGGCGAACGGGCGGCGGCAGAAGTCCTTCCTGATCTACGCCTGGAACGAGTATGGCGAAGGCGGCTTCATCGCCCCCACCCGCGGCGAGGGCACCATGAAGCTCGAAGCCATCCGCGAGGTGTTTGGCGCCGTGGCCGTGTCACCGGAACGGGAATGAATGCGAAGTTCATTCCGCTTCAGCCGGCCCTTCGGGTGCCTCCGAGGGCTGGGGCGCGACCGTTCCCGTCGCCGGCGCGGAATGACGGACGGTCTCCGGGCTCGGCAGGGGCGGCAGGCCCGCCCTGGCCCGAATCGCGTTCTGTTCCGCGAGCCGGGCGGCGAACAGGCTTCGGGAGATGGTCACCACCTCGCCGTTGACCAGTCCGACGACAACGATCTGCTGTCCCCTTGCAAGCCCCGTGTTCATATCCGGGTCGGGCGAGGCGATGACCAGCCAGAGATCCCCGTCGGTCGGCAGGGTCGGGCCTACGCAGGGAAAGACGAAGTCGCCCAGCCGGTACGCGGCCAGGTTGGCGGGCAGCGCCCGGACGGCCGCGTTGATGATCTGGGTTGTCCGCGCTGGCGAGGCGCTGTCCAGCGCGTCCACCGTGGCGCCTCCCAGGGGCACCGTCTGCACCATGCTGGCGGTGCCGCCCAGCACCAGATCCCACGAACCGAGTTCGTGCGCGGGGATCAGTTCGGCCACGTGGGCCGGCAGCCGGTTGTTGTTCGCGTCGGCATAGGCGAGGAGACCGTCAAGGACGATCTGCGTCCCGGGATCGGCGGAAGCGGCGTATACGTTCGCGGTTCCCCAGGCTCCGCCTGGTGCCCGGGTGATGGCGTAGTACATGAAGCCGGCGTACGCGCCGATGAACAGCATGAGCCCGATCACCGGTGGGGTGACCACCGCGAATGCGGCCCGGCCGCCGGAGACCCGCTGCCGCTCCTTGATGGTCAGCACGCTGCTGACCACCGGCCAGATCCAGCCGAAACACAGCCCCAGGCAGGGGACCGCACACATGATGATCGATCCGTGCCCGTAGCACAGCGCTTCGTAGGTTCGCCCGATGGTATCGCGGGGTTTGCCCCACAGCCGCAACAGCAGATGTGCGAACAATCCGTAGATGGCGACGACCACCGGGATGAGGATCACCGTCCCGACGGAATACGCGATGAGAACGCCGAGGAATACGATCCCGGACGGGCCGCCTACCCTCATCCCCACGCCAATGAAAAGGAGCCCCGGATAAATGACATAGCCCAGCGGCACCAGCAGGCTCACCAGCACGAGGAACAGCCAGGCATCGCCGATCGGGCTGTCCGGTGGCAATCCCCTCATGAGTTTGCCCGGCGAGGTCATCGCCTGTCCGATGGTGCGGAAGAAGGCCCGGAAGAAGCCGATCTTGCGCCGATCGAGCCACGGGGTCCGCTCGGGGACGGTCTGTTCCTCGCGCACGCCCTCGGTCGGCGACAGGGTCATCTCGTCCATGTGCACATGCCGGCCGCAGTCGACACAGTTGAACGACACCGGTTGGAGATGCCCCCGCGGGCCGCTGCCGTAGTAGGCCTTGTTGCATTGCGGGCAGTGGAACTGGACGGTGTAGGGGCTGAACTCGAACTCGCTGGGGGCAAACGGCATGCCGCATTCGGGACATTGCCGCGAGGGCAGGTTCCAGAGCCGGTAGCCGCAGGTCTTGCAGAACATACAACCTCTCAACAGGACCATCGCGCTCCCGGTCGCCCGCGCATGGAGTGACCGCATCGTCCGGGCCGCGAGGGGCGGTTCAGCGGGCCACCCCTTCGCCTACAGGGGGGCACGGTCAGGCGTACTCGCCTGGCCGTGGTGTGGGCCCGCCTCACCGGCGAGACGCCGGTGCCACACCTGTCACGGCCAACGGAGTACCGTTGACCGACGCCACCCGCCGAAACTGTGACAGGCCCCGCTCCCGCGTCTGCGCGGGGGGCTACTTGCGGAGCACGTCGATCGCGCTGCGGTACACCTCGACGCAGCGCTGGGCCGAGTCGGTCCAGGACAGCTTGCGGACCTCGAAGTGCCCGTGCTCGCGAAGGGTCTTCTGCAGCGGCGGGTGGCGCAGGACGGCGATGATCTTGTTGGCCATCTCGTTGACGTCCCAGAAGTCGACCTTCAGGGCGTGGGAGAGGATCTCGGAGACGCCGGACTGCTTGCTGATGATGACCGGGACGTTGTTGGACAGGGCCTCCAGCGGGGCGATGCCGAACGGCTCGGACACGCTGGGCATGACGTACAGGTCGGCGATGCGGAAGATCCGCTCGACGTCGGCGCCGCGCAGGAAGCCGGTGAAGAGCACCTTGTGACCTATGCCCATGTGCCCGGCCAGCTCGATGGTCCGGCGGATCATGTCGCCGGAGCCGGCCATCACGAAGCGGACGTTGTCCATCACCTCCAGAACCTTCTTCGCGGCGGCGAGGAAGTATTCCGGGCCCTTCTGCATGGTGATCCGCCCGAGGAAGAGGACGATCTTCTCGTCGCGCCCGATGGGCGCGGGCGCCGGCGGGGTCGAGCCGTTCAGGTCGATGGCGTTGTAGACCACGTCGACCTTCTCCGGCGGCACACCGTACCGGGCGGTGACGATGTTGCGGGTCAGGTGGCTGACACAGATGACCCGCTGGCTGTAATGCATCCCGGCCCGCTCGATGTCGTAGATGCGCTGGTCCACCGCTTCGCCGCTGCGGTCGAACTCGGTCGAGTGCACGTGCACCACCAGCGGCCGGCCGGTCATCGCCGACACCGCGATCCCCGCCCGGTAGGTCATCCAGTCGTGGGCGTGGATGACGTCGAAATCCTCCTGACCGGCCACCAGCGTGGCCAGGCGGGCGTAGCGGTCAACCTCGCTGAACATGTCGCCGGCATAGTGCGCGGTCGTCGCGGGCGCGGTCTGCACGGCCAGCTCCGCCTCGCTGATCTGTGTATCGCTGAGCCCGGCGGCCTGCAGCGCCGCGGCGGCGGTGTCCGAAGTCAGCTTGCGGATCTCGACGAGCTTCCGGGTGTACTCGGCCGGGGTCAGGTAGGCCGTCAACCCGGCGCCGGCGTCGAGGGCGTGGAAGGTGACATGTTCCAGGTCGGGAAGCTGGTAGGCGTGCGAGGTGTAGCGCTTGCCCGGCTGGGGCTTGACCATCTTGACGTGCGTGGAATGTTCCGACTGCACCGGCTTGGGTAGCAGAAAGAGCACGTCCACGCCGATCTGGCTCATCGCCCGGGTCAGTCCGTAGCACGCGGTGCCCAGACCTCCCGAGATGAAAGGAGGAAACTCCCAACCCAGCATCAGGATTCTCATGTGGATAGAACTCCAAGTTGGCAGGCTTGCTGGTTCATGGTTGATTGCCGATTGCGGCGAGGACACCTTGCCCCACCGAGAATCTTCCCCCCTGCATGTGCCCTGCGATGGGCGGAGCGCGGTCGCCCAACGTCGGTCCGCACGGACTCCGCCAACGTCCGATGACGGAGCGCGCCGGATATCCGCCGATGCCGGTCGCCTCTGGTCCAGGATGTCCGACGGGAGCGATCAACGCCAGGCTCGTCATCGATCGCGTCGAGAACACACCGCGGCCACCCGTGATGCTTGACCGGGCGTGCGGCTCAACGGCTGCTACGTTATCCCGCCACGTGTTTTGTGTCAATCATGGCGCATCAATTCGCGTCGTCATCCGCGCAAAGTTTGCGCAAGTCTCGCCGCGCGTTGTCCATCAAGTACACTACGCCGTTGCCGCTGCCGTGTTCTGGTTCACCACCTGCCGAGTTTTTGGGCAGGATTCCGGCTGAATGCGCGGGTGCGCGCGACGGATTTCCGCCTGCCCGCCATTGTTGCGGTTGAAATGCAGGATTTGACAACCGCCGCTCGCACTGCGAAGCCACCCATGCAACAGGCGTGCCCCGACGACGCGTTGTCCAGCTAAAGGGATGCCAGCCACCGTCTCATTTCCCCCGGATCATCGCCGAACATCAGCGAGCCGGGCACGATGAAGTCGGCGCCGGCCGCAAGAATCAGCGGCACCGTCTCCCGGCGGATGCCGCCGTCGGCCTGAATCTCGGCCCGCAGGTGACGCCGATTGATGATGTCCCGGGCCTGGCGGATCTTGCCCGGCACCGCCGGGTCCATGCCCGCGCCCTTCACGCCGATGGCCGTCCCCACGATGGTGACCAGATCAAGCTGCTCCCAGAACGGCTCCAGCAGATCCACCGGCTCGGGCAGCGTCAGCGAGATCCCGGCCTGCCGCCCGACGCCGCGGATGGCCGCCAGCACCTCTCGGGGGTCATTGGCCGAGTCCAGGTAGATGATGAAGAGGTCTGCCCCGGCCTCGGTGAAAGGTTCGATCCACCGGAGTGGGTGGGTCGTCGCCAGGTGGATCTCGAAACGCCGGCCGGTGTGCTTGCGCAGGGCCCTGACCAGGTCGGGGAAGAACAGCATGGTGTCCACCTGGTGCCCATCGGCCACGTCCAGGTGAAACCGCTCGGTGAAGGGTTCCACCCGCCGAATCTCGGACGCCAGGTTGGCCAGATCCGCCGACCACAGGGATGTCGAGCACTTGAGCATGGTCGTGATGCCCGTCAGGATGCGGCCGGAGCCGTCGTCACGACGCCGTCCGCGAACTCGCGGGTGAGGAATTCTACGAGCGCCGCCTGCACTTCGGCCACATGTTTTTCCCGGCTGACTGACTTGGAGACGATTTCCACGAACCTGCCCCGGGGCAGCCGGTCGGCGAGCGTGTGGCCGACCTCCAGTGGGTGGATCGGGTCCATCCCGTTGGCCAGCACCAGCGCGGGCATGTTCAGGCGGTCGAGATCGCTCATCTCGAAGGGCGGCCGGGTGACCGGGATACGCTTGAACTTGATGGCGTTTTCCCGGGCCCGCGGCAGGTCGAACTGGGCGGAGACGGAGTACGCCGCGTCAGGGGCCTTTTCCGCCAGGGCCTGGTACTCGGTGCTCCTGCGGAACAGCTCCTTGGCCCGCACGGTCGGATTGTTCATCATCAGGTCGGCCATCATCGGAAAAATCAGCAGCGGCTTGGGTGTCGGGCCTTCCAGCCACGCCGGGCGCGAAAGGACCAGCCCGCGGACCCGCCCTGGAAAGCGCAGGGCGAACATGATGGCCATGGCCGCCCCCATCGACGTACCGCCGATCACCGCCTTGTCCACGCCGCGCACGTCGAGAAAGACTTTCATGTCGTCGACGAACGCGGTGAGGCTGATCTTCTGCTCGTCGCCGAGCGGCTGGGTCTCGCCATGTGCCCGGCAATCGAAGGCCAGCAGCCTGATGCCCGGCGGGGGCGTGAACAGGCTCAGCGGCTGGCCGATTTCCCCGCCGAGCCCGTGCTGAAAGACGAAGGGCAGGCCGAAACTCTGATCGACGTAGCGGAAACGCAGCCCGTCGTGGTCGAAGTAGCCGATGCCGTCGATATCAGCCAAGAGTGCATCCTTTCACGTCCCCGAGATCCGTCGCAGACAGGAACGCTCACCTGTTCTCCGCCAGCTTGCCGCGCAGGAACGCCACGCATCCGGGAACCTGTTCCTCGCGCAGGCTGTGCAGGATCAGCGGCCCGTCGTAGCCGCTGCCGCGCAGCAGCCGCACGTAGAGATCATAGTCGAGCAGGCCCGTTCCGGCAGCCTCGTGCCCGGCACCACCGTCCGAGCCGATGTCCTTGGCGTGGGCCAGCACGATGTCCGGGCCCAGCAGGTCGAACGCCTCTTCGAGCGTCTCACCCATCCGCGCGAGGGTGCCCGCCGGGAACAGGTTGGCCGGATCAAGGACGACTTTCAAGCGCGGCGAGTCGAAGTCGTTGAGCAGGCGCCGGGCCTTCCGTGCGGAATCGATCACATTGGAGAGCTCGGGCTCGAGCGCGAGCGTGACCCGGTGCTTCTCCGCGATCCGGACCGCGGTTTCCATCGAACTGCACAGCGTGCGATACGCCATCGCCGTGCGATTGAACGGATGGGAATGCCACATGGACTTCAAGCTGAACGAGCCGGTGCAGAGCGTGATGATCGATGTGTCCATCGCGCCGCACGCCGCGGCCAGCACGTCCAGCCGGTGAAGCCCCTCCTTCCGCGCCGACCGGTCGCGGTCGATCATGTTGAACGTGCCCGAGACCGCGCTCATGGTGATGCCGCGCTCGCGGCAGGCGGTGGCGATGCGCTCGGCCAGTTCGATCGGGATCTGATCCGGCATCGGCTCCAGCCCCGCGCAGCTCATGTTGAACTGCACGCAGTCGATGGACTGCTCGCGGACCGCGTCGAGCACCGACTCCAGCCGCGTCCGCGGAAACGTCTTCGCGAAGATGCCGATGCGCATCAGACTCCGCCGCTCACATCACCCAGCCGCACGCGCTCGCCGCTCTGCACCGAACGGGCGATCGCCACCAGGGCCCGCACCGCGGCCGTGCCGTCCTCCGCCGAGGCACCGGCCTGCGGTACGCCGTCGAGGATCGTCGCTGCGAAGGCCTCGATCTGAAGCTTGTAGGTGTAGGCATCCTCGCCCAACGGGCGGCGATAGACGCGATCCTTCGCAGAGAAGCATTCCACCTCGCCGGCCTTGTGATACCAGGGCAGGTGCAGCCGCCCGTTGACGCTGCCGTGTTGACCGTAGATCTGGAAGCCCTCCTCAAAGTCGCCGCGCAGGGGCACAGTGAGATCCAGTTGCCCGGCAGCCCCGTCGGCGAAGTCCGCCGCGATCATCCAGCAGTAGCTCTCGAACCGCTCGATGAGCCGGGCCCACACGGCGACCAACTCGCCGCCCAGGCAGCGCACCGTGTCCACCAGGTGGCTGCCGTGGGTCATGAGCAGGTAGCGGCGGCGGTCGGCCTTGAGATTGCCCTCGGGTTTGCGGGCCGCGGCGCTGGTCACCGGAAGCGGTTGCAGGTTGTCGGTCATGGTGTAGCGCAGGGTGGAATCGCAGTACCACGCCTTCAGCGCCAGCATACCGCCCATCTCCTCGACGATGAACCACCGGGCGAAAGCCACGCCGGGGTCGAAGCGGCGATTGTTGCCCACCTGCAGCACGAGCCCCGACGCCCGCACCTCGGTCGCGAGCTGCGCACATTCCTCGACGCTGACCCCCAGCGGCTTCTCCACCAGCACATGCTTGCCCGCGGCGATGGCCTGACGGCACAGGGCGACGTGGAATTGATCGGCCACCGCGACGATGACCGCTTCCACCTTTGGGTCGGTTAGCAGCTCTGCGGCATCGGCGTAGACCTTCACCGGCTGATGGACCGCGGCCATGCGCTCACGCAGGTCGGCGGCAAGATCGCAGATGGCGTACAGTTCCGCATTGCGAGCCTTGCGGCACGCGTCGAAGTGCGCGAACTGGGCGATCGGCCCACAGCCGATGACGCCGATGCGAAGTTTTCTGACTGCCTGTGACATTCGGGCTTACGACTCTTTCGCACCATTCGAGGCACAGAAACATCCTGCCCGCAGATCACATGCCATACCGCTGCCGGATCGCCTCGCGCAGCGCGCTGTACTGCTTCCGATCCGCCAGGGCGGCCAGCGTCTTGACGTGCTTTTCGACGGGCACATCGGCGAGTTCACCGCTGCGGTGAACTTCCAGCGCCTCGCGCATCGCCTGGGCCCCCATCCGCGGGTCGGCGTTCCCCGAGCGGTCCTTGACCGAGTTGATCGCCGAGCCGGCCAGGAAGAGCACGTCGGCGGTGATGCCGCGGCGCTCGACGTCGGCCAGGTTGAGCCCGATGTTGCCCTGGTCCAGCCCGCCGGCGCGGACGATCATGGTCGGAAGGATGCCCGGCAGCTCGCGGGTCAGGGCATGCTCGGAGGCGGTCCATTCCTGCCCGTAGGGACGGATGTAGGGCGCGCCCTCCTTGAGCGGCGCGGTCTGGCGGAAGTCGATGCCGTCGAGCCGCGCCAGCAGGTCGATCACCTCGCGCCAGATCCCCCGCGTCTTCACGCCGATGCCCGCGTTGTGTCCGTAGATGGCCGGGGGCTCGTCCAGGTGGGCCAGGGCCTCGCGAACCATCCGCACCGCGCCGCCGGCGAAGGTCTCGCTGAACATCACGCCGGTGGCTCCGGCCTCGGCCACCGCGTAGGCCGTATCCACGATCTCATGGGGCGCGCCGGTGATGTGCGGGGCGAAGATCAGCCCGCGCCCGCCGCGTTCACCGCGAGCCCGCTGGATGGCCCGCACCGCCCGGCGGGTGCGCTGCTCGACCGGCGAGTAATCCAGGTTCGGATAGAGATCCTCGTCCTCCTTGACGAACAGGAACAGGTCGCAGCGGGCGGCCTCGGCCACCAGCCGCTCGACGTCCTCCGCGGTGATCCCCGCGGTGGGTTTTAATATGGTCCCGAACGCGGGATCGTCGAGCCCGAAGCCGGCTCGTTCGCGAAGCAGCCGCGACCCCCAGGCCGGACCCGGGAAGGTCTGGATCACCTCCCTGGGGAGGGTCAGGTCGACCAGCCGGGCGTCCTGGTTCTCGTACATGTCAAAGATGACCGCCCCGGCAACGGTGTGCAGGATGTCGGTCGAAGTCAGGTGCCCGTCGGGCTGGAGCATCATCTTCAGCGGGAACGCCACGTGCAGCAGCCCGATCCGTCCGCCGGCGTCGAAGGCGTCCACGCCGGCCGCGACCGCCGTGCACTCGGCCAGCAGCGAACCGGCCGGCGGGTTGTGAATGCCGCTGGTGGCGTGGTAGGCGATCTCCTCGACGGCGTCTTCGAGCTTCTTCGTGCGCAGGGCGAGGAAATAGCTGGCGACGATGTATTCATCCTGGGGTTGGACGGGCTGAAGGCCCAGCCGCTCGGCGACCACCTCGCGCAGCCGCACCTCGCGGGCATCGAAGTCGTGCCACAGCCATTCGAGCGTCCGGGCATCCAGGTAACTCATGACGTGCACTCCTGGGGAACGATGACAGCGTAGAATCCGCCCGGCGACGACGCAAGGCAGCGGCGGCGGGGTCGATTCCGATGGCAAAACGAGGGGAGCGGCGGGATAGCGGATGGAGAGCGGCGGGACGCCGCGGCTACGCCTCCCGCGGGACCAGGTCGCGCTTCAGGCACCAGCGGCCGGTGCGGGTCAGCAGGATCATCAGGGTCAGCCCGATCAGCCCGGCGTTTTCCAGCAGCTTGTGACAGATGATCTGGGCCCCGGTACCGCAGCCGCAGTCGAAGGCGATCTTGCAGAACGGCTGGGCCGTTTCCGCCTGCATGTTCACGGCCCGGATCCCGATCGCCAGCGTGAACCCGGTCAGCATCAGCAGCGTCAGCAGCGCGCTGCCCCGCAGCGCGATGCCCAGCACCAGCAGCAGCCCAACGACCACCTCGACGTAGGGCATCACCACGGCGATGGTGTTCATCAGCAGGAACTCGCCCTCCGGAACCATGTCGTACAGGTGGATGGCCTTGAGGAAGTCCGCCGGCGGCTTGACCATCTTGCTCACCCCGGTGTAGAGGAGCATCCCTCCGACCACCAGCCGAAACAGCATCAGCGGGACGCCGGTGTTGTCGATCCGGGCCAGCAGCGACGGCCTTTGGATCACGGCGGCATCGCGGGCCTCCGTCGTGGTGCGGACATCGGGGCGCGTGCTCACTTGCCGCCCTCCGAGATCTGCTGGCTGAAGCGGTCCCCGGTCTGCACGGGCATGCCCTGCTCCCGCCACTCCACGATGCCGCCGATGTACACGAACAGCTTCGAAGGATCGACGCCGTTGTTGAGCAGGTCGATGGCCACGAACTCGCTGTCCTCG
>CAYVVX010000057.1:0-10196 GCA_964455315.1 uncultured Planctomycetales bacterium
GAACGACACGGAGGATCTGGCCGCCAGGCATGCCGACCTGGTGGCTTCCGGCAAGTTCCTGCGGCAACTGTACGACATCCGCTATCCGTTCAACAGCGATGCCCGGCCGGCACCGACGGCGGACGAACTGGCCGACGGGGAGACGCTGTTCTACGAGCTGCGCTGCATGGCCTGCCATGTATTCGGCGATCCTTCGATTCCCGGCGCCAACGCCAGCCCCAGCGCTCCCAACCTGCAACTGACCCACGACCGGCTGCGGCAGGAGTGGGTACTGAACTGGCTGATCGGCCCGGGGCGGATGCAGCCGGGCACCAAGATGCCCAACGTGTTCGGCGAGAACCAGGACAGCGCGTTCAAGAGCTATCCCGAGGAGGATCGCGCCCGGGTGATCGCCAGCCTGCGCGATCCCGGGCTGATCGACGATGGGGCCCGCCAGATCGAGCTGCTTACCGCTTTCCTGTATGATGCCGGCGGCAAGCGGCTCAACAAGATCCAGCCGCCCGCCGAGCCGGCCCCTGAGGAGCCCGCCGACGGGGCACCGGAAGAGGCCTCCCCGGAGACGCCGGCGGAGCCCGCCGTTGAGGAATCCGCCCCCGCGGCGACGGAACAGCCAACCGAAGCGGCCCCGGAGGAGTCTGATTCCGAGGAGTCGGACGCCGCGGAGCCCGCCGTGTCGGCGGAGTCTTCGGCGGCGGATGCGGACAAGCCCTCGGATGAGGCGACGGAGGACGCCCCCGCGGAGGACGAAGCGCAGGAAGTCGAGCCGGCCTCGCCCGCCGAGTAAGGCGCGGCGACCGGGTCAGCGTTTGTTGGATTCATCAGGTTGTCAACAGCCGGTGCCAGCCCAAAGGGGGGTGATGGTGTCGGCGCTAACAGAAGGAGTCGATCATGTATCGGAAATGTCATCTGCATCGTGGCCGCGTTTCAATGCTGATGGGTTTGGGCACCCTCCTGGTGGTGGGATCCGCTCTGCCCGTTCGCGCGGCGGAAGGTGAGAAGAAGACGCCCGCGATCAGCGGCAAGGTCACCTTTGACGGCAAGGCCAAGGCCCCCGGCAAGATCGACACGGCCGGCGACCCGGCCTGTCACAAGATGCACCAGGAGAAGCCGCTGTTGAAGGAAGACCTGCCGGTGGTCGGCGAAAAGGGCGAGCTGAAGAACGTCTTCGTCTACGTGAAGAACCCCCCGAAGCAGGACTACAAGGCCCCTGAGGAGCCGGTGGTGCTGACCCAGGAGGGATGCCAGTATGTTCCGCACATCATCGGAATCATGGTCGGTCAGCCGCTGGAAATCCGCAACAGCGATCCGACCAATCATAACATCCACGCCATGCCCAAGAAGAACGAAGAGTTCAACTTCAGCCAGCCGCGCAAGAACATGAAGGAGACCAAGAAGTTCGACAAGCCGGAGATGGCCGTGCCGATCAAGTGCGACGTGCACGCCTGGATGCACGCACTGGCCTTTGTCATGGAGCATCCGTTCTACGCGGTGACCGACGAGAAGGGTGAGTTCGCCATCCACGGTCTGCCGGCCGGCGAGTATGAGGTGGTCTTCTGGCATGAGGAGACCAAGACGCTCCCGGAGCAGACGGTGAAGGTCAAGGTCGAGGACGGCAAGACCACCAAGATGGACGAGGTCCAGTTCAAGCCCAAGGCGGCGACCCGCCGCAGGTAAGACGCCAGGTTTCCGCCGTTCCCGCACCGGCGCCTGGGCGCGGGGACGTGCGGTCCCTGAAATGGATTCCCCGGCGACGTTTCCAGCGCGGCCCGGGGAGTGGCCGGCACAGGATCTGAGAGGATCGCGCGTGAGAGCATTACGAACGCTGCTGCCGCTGAGCGTGTTTCTGTTGACTTCCGCCTCCGTATTGGGGCAGGGGGTGGTCAAGAGTGACACCTGGTGGCTGCCGAAGGACGCCAGCGAGCACGGGCACCAGGTTGATTCCCTGTTCGACGTCATTTTCGTCGTCACCGGGATCAGCTTCGTGCTGGTTCAGGCCGTGCTGGTCTACCTCCTGGTCAAGTACCGCTACCGCAAGGGCCGCAAGGCGAAGTTCATCCACGGGCACCACAAGGCCGAGGTGATCTGGACGCTGACCCCGGCGGTGCTGCTGCTGGTCATGGGCATCCTGAGCATCCGGGCCTGGGCCCAGATCCGCACGGTGCCGCCCGACCCGGCGAAGGAGGAGATTACCGAGATCGAGATCCTGGCCCAGCAGTTCCAGTGGAACGTGCGCTACGCGGGCAAGGACGGCAAGTTCGGCACCATGGACGACATCGGGAGCTTCGCGGGCCTCTACGGCCCGGGGGTGACGGTGCCCACGGACGACGAGCGCGAAGCGGTGTCGCCGAATTACATCCGCGTGCCGGTGGGCCGGACGGTGCGCGTTCACCTGATGTCCCGCGATGTGCTGCACAGCTTCTTCGTGCCGAACATGCGGCAGAAAATGGACGCGGTGCCGGGCCTCCGCGGCCAGCTCTGGTTCAAGCCGGTGGAGACGGGGGAGTACGAGATCTACTGCGCGGAGCTGTGCGGTCCGCAGCACTACTCGATGCGCGGGGCGCTGAAAGTCCTGCCGGTCGAGGAGTTCGACGAGTGGGTCGAGGAGTACTACTCCAATAACGACATCGAGGTATACACGGAGCCGGAGGAGGGGCCCGCCGACGAAGAGGACGCCGACGAGGCGGCCATGGAGGCGGACGAGGGCGCATCGGAGGAGGCCGCCCCGGCGGACGACGAGAACGGCGGCGACGCGCCCGTCGATGAGCAGGACAGCAAGTAATCCGCGTGCGGTCCCTCGGACGGGCCGCACGATCAAATGGAACATTGAAGGGATACCAACACCCCGCGGCAAGACGCCGCGGCGGCTGATTTCACCCAGCGAAGGTGAGGGACCATGACGGCGTCAGCGAACGATCACGTGCACTCCGGCGATGACCACGGGCACCATCACGGCCATCACGATCCGGGCTTCATCCGGACGTACATCTTCTCGGTCGATCACAAGATGATCGGGAAGCAGTTCATGTTCGCGGCCTTCTTCTTCATGCTCATGGGCGGGCTGCTGGCCATGGCCATCCGCTGGCACCTGGCGTTTCCCAAGGGGGATTTCCCGATGGGCGCCGCCCTGCCGACCACGATGATGCAGAAGGCACCGGCGGCGATGTCGGAGTGGGAGCCGGGATTCGAACTGGTGTTCCTGTTTGACGCCGAGTACGAGGGCATCGGCTCGTTCAAGGAGGGGCAGAAGGCGACCTTCGTGAAATGGGAGAAGACCGAGAAGGTCGACGCCTACAAGACCGAGTACATCGACGCCCGCATCAAGGTGGACGGCAAGGAGGTCGTGGTCCCCGGCGGCGATCTCAAGAGCACCCGGGAGTTCCACTCGGTCAAGGACGGTTTCTACACCACGCTGTTTACCATGCACGGCTCGGTGATGATCTTCCTGGTCATCATCCCGCTGCTGGTGGGGGCCTTCGGCAACTACGTCGTGCCGTTGCAGATCGGGGCCGACGACATGGCCTTTCCGGTGCTCAACATGATCTCCTTCTGGACGCTGGTGCCCGGGGCGATCATCATGTTCCTGGGCACATTCGCGGCCTACCAGGGCGAGTCGGCCGGGCCCGGCGCCGGCTGGACCAGCTACCCGCCGCTGGCGGTCATCGACCCGGCCAAGAGCAACGGACAGTTCTACTGGCTGGTTGGCGTGATATTGCTGGGCACCTCGTCCATCCTGGGCGCGGTCAACTACGTGACCACCATCTGCAAGCTGCGGGCCCCGGGGATGGGCTTCTTCCGCATGCCCCTGACCGTGTGGTCGATCTTCATCACCTCGATCCTGGTGCTGTTCGCGACCCCGGTGCTGGCATCCGCGGCGACCATGCAGATCATGGATCAGACCCTGCACACCAGCTTCTTCCTGCCGCACAACCTGGTCTACAGCGACAAGCCGGTCGCCAACACCGGCGGCGGCCAGGCCCTGCTCTGGCAGCACCTGTTCTGGTTCTACTCCCACCCGGCGGTGTACATCATGATCCTGCCGGCCATGGGCATCGTCTCCGACGTGCTCAGCGTCTTCTCGCGCAAGCCGATCTTCGGCTACCGCCCGATGGTCTACGCCATCGCGGCCATCGCCGGTCTGGGCTTCATCGTGTGGGGCCACCACATGTTCATGAGCGGTATGAACCCCGCCCTGGGCACCACCTTCACCCTGGCCACGATCATGATCGCACTGCCCTCGGCCATCAAAACCTTCAACTGGCTGGGCACGCTGTGGGGCGGCAACATCCAGTTCACCACCGCCATGCTCAACGCGATCGGCTTCGTGTCCATGTTCGTGATCGGCGGGCTCAGCGGGATCTTCATGGCCTCGACGCCGGTGGACATCCACATCCACGACACCTACTTCATCGTGGCCCACATTCATTACGTGCTGTTCGGCGGGTCCATGTTCGGCATCTTCGCGGGCGTGTACTACTGGTTCCCGAAGATGTTCGGGAGGATGATGAACGAGACGCTGGGCAAGATTCACTTCCTGGTGACCTTCATCGCCTTCAACATGACCTTCTTCCCCATGCACATCCTGGGCATGGGCGGCATGCCCCGGCGCTACGCGGGCTACGATAAGTTCGAGTCGCTGGCCCACCTGCACCCGGTCAACGTGTTCATCTCCATCAGCGCGTTTCTGCTGTTCGCGGGCCAGTTGCCGTTCGTGGTCAACTTCTTCTGGAGCCTGTTTGCCGGTCGCAAGGCGGTGCGCAACCCCTGGCTGGCCAACACCCTGGAGTGGGAGGCCCCGTCGCCGCCGCCGCACGGCAACTTCGACAAGCCGCTGGTGGTCTATCGCGGACCCTACGAGTACAGCGATCCCGACGTGTCCGACGACTACCTGCCGCAGACCCGGCGGTTGCCCGGAACCCTCGCCGATCAGGCCAGCGCTCCGCGGGCGATGCCGCGGGGGGAGATGCCCACGCAGCCGGCCTGAGACCTGAAGGACTGAGCATGAGCCGGGCCGGCGGCGCGAGGCTTTACCGCCCGGATTGAGACATGAGCGACACGCTGAACTACGCACGAGTCATTCCCGCACGCGGCGATCGCCCCACGCCGCGCTGGCTGCACTACCTGGCCGTTCTCCTGGTGCCGGGAACCTTCTTTCTGATCCTGGCCGGTGGCAACGTGACCAGCAAGGGCGCCGGGCTGGCGGTGCCGGATTGGCCGACCTCCTTCGGCTCGGTGAACCCCGAGGGCTGGACTTCGGACATGGGCGGCACGCGGCCCGGTGTGCGTGCCGAGCACGGTCATCGGCTGATCGGCGCCGCCGTGGGGCTGGCGATCCTGATCGTCAGCATCGGACTGGGCTTCTGCGAGAACCGGGCCTGGGTGCGGAAGCTGGGTTACGCGACACTGGCCGCGGTGGTTGTGCAGGGCCTGATGGGCGGCTTTCGCGTGACCGAGTTGTCGTTGTCGCTGGCGATCATTCACGGCTGTTTCGCCCAGGTGGTGCTGTGCCTGACCATCGTGCTGGCCCTGGCGACCTCGGGCACCTGGATGAAGCATCCCGGCCCGGCCAAGCTGCCGGCCGAGCAGCGGCTGTTGCGATTCTGGACCCGTGGACTGGTCATCGCGGTGTTCGGCCAGTTGATCCTGGGCGCGCTGCTGCGCCATACCGGCCAGGGCGCGGTGGTGCACATTGCCATGGCGCTGGTGGTGGGCATGGCCATCATGCAGGCCGTGCAGGTAGTTTTCAGTTTCGAGGATGACCGGCTGGTCAAGCCGATGATCGCGGTGATGCTGGGTTATGGCGTGCAACTGATGCTGGGCGTGATGGCCTACATGATCGTGCTGCCGATCATCGGGCAGTCGACCGGCCGGGCCCCGCTGTCGTTTCTCCAGACCTACCTGCCCACTGCCCACGTGGGGGTGGGGGCGTTGATCCTGGGCCTGAGTTTTCTGATCGCCCTGCGCGCGCACGACGCCGGGGGATTGCGGCGCGCGGCGGAGGCGGCCGACGCCCGCGCGCAGGAGGCGGCGTCATGAACGGCGGTGCGGATGTGAAGATGACCCAGGTTGCGGTGGCCCGCTCCGCGGTGGGGGACTATCTCGACCTGCTCAAGATGCGGCTGTCCTCGCTGGTGCTGGTGACCACGGTGGTCGGCTTCTACGTCGGAGCCGTCGGCCCGCGCGACATCTCCTTTTTCCTGCTGCTGGTCCATACCGTGCTGGGCACCGCCCTGGTGGCCGGCGGAGCCATGGCTCTGAACCAGTACCTCGAGCGGGTGGCCGACGGGCTCATGGAGCGGACCCGCAACCGCCCGCTGCCGGCGGGACGGCTGATGCCGGGCGAGGCGCTGGTTTTCGGAACCGTCTTGACGCTGGCCGGGCTGGCCTACCTGGCCGCGGCGGTGAACATGATCACCTTTCTGCTGGCGGCGCTGACCAGCTTCAGCTACCTGTTCCTGTACACGCCGCTGAAGACGCGCACGCCACTGTGCACGCTGGTGGGAGCCGTGCCCGGGGCGATTCCGCCGATGATGGGCTACGCGGCCGCGACCGGGACCATCGACGCGCAGGCCTGGGTGCTGTTCGCGATCCTGTTCGTGTGGCAGTTGCCGCACTTCCTGGCCATCGCCTGGCTGTACCGCGATGACTATGCCCGCGGCAAGCAGATGATGCTGCCGGTGGTGGACCCGGCCGGCACCGAAACCGCCCGGCAAATGGTGTCGTTCAGCCTGGCCCTGCTGCCGGTCACGCTGGTGCCGGCGACGCTGAACATGGCCGGCTTGTTGTACTTCGGCGGGGCCCTGGTGCTGGGCATGGGCTTCCTGGCCTTCGCGGTACAGGTCGCCCGGACGCGGACGCGGGTCGCGGCGAGGCGGATGTTCCTGGCGTCGATCCTGTACCTGCCGGCGCTGCTGGGATTGTTGATGTTCGATCGCACGCCGTGGTGATGAGGTTGGGCGTCGAAAAGTGAACTTCAGGATCCGCACGCCGGGATCCGGAATCTTGGGGCTGCTGGAGAACTTGGCATGGCCAACGTGGGCGCGAGCATTCAGGAGATGAAGCAGGCGGGCAGCGATGCACTGGCGATCGCGCCCGGCATTCCGAATCACAAGTTCGGCATGTGGTTGTTCCTGACCAGTGAGGTGATGTTCTTCACCGGGCTGCTGGGAACCTACCTGGTGCTGCGGTTGTCGGACCCGGCGGGCTTTTCCGAGCAGGCCCATCATCTGAGCTGGCGACTGGCCGGGCTGAACACGCTGGTGCTGATCTTCAGCAGCCTGACCATGGCCCTGGCCATTCACTGGTCGCTGGAGGGTAACCGGGGCAAGACCCAGCTCTTCCTGCTGATCACCATCGCCTGTGCCCTGGGCTTCATGGTCATCAAGGGCATCGAGTACTACGGCAAGTTCACGCATACCCCGCCGATCCTGCCTTCGACGCACGTGTTCTTCGCCAGTTATTTCACCTGCACGGGCGTGCACGCCCTCCACGTCATCGGCGGCGTGGTGCCGCTGACCTGGATGCTCCTGCGCGTGTCCGGAAGCGGTGATGTCCGCCGCAACGCGGGCACGCTCGAGTGCATCGGACTGTACTGGCACTTCGTCGACCTGGTGTGGATCTTCCTGTTCCCGTTGTTCTACCTGCTGCACTGACCTGGCGGCCTCGGGCCTGATGGCCGGACGCCTTTGGAGGCTTTTGACATGCAATCTGGCGACAAGG
Source organism: uncultured Planctomycetales bacterium (assembly GCA_964455315.1). Classification (GTDB taxonomy): domain Bacteria; phylum Planctomycetota; class Phycisphaerae; order UBA1845; family PWPN01; genus CAYVVX01. The sequence continues at coordinate 7,717 of CAYVVX010000057.1, forward strand.
GGCACCATCACGGCCCGGCCGTGAACACCTACTACCTGATCTTCGGCTGCCTGGCGGTGCTCACCGTGGTCACCGTGGCCGTGTCGCGGATCAGCATGCCGCCGGCCGCGGCGGTGGCGGTGGCGTTGCTGGTGGCGATCAGCAAGGCGTCGCTGGTGGCGACGTTCTTCATGCACCTGAAATACGACTCGCGGGTGCTCCGGCTGATGTGCGTAGTGCCGACCATCCTGACGGTGATGGTGCTCATCGCGCTGATGCCCGACGTGGGCCTGGCCGACGGCCGCTCGCGGGCCGGCGCCCCGTTGCCGCGGGGCATGAGCGTTTCCGCTGATGATCACGGCGGGCACGGCGACATCGCCGATGAAGACGCGGAGCCCGCAGGCGCCCACTGACCGGCGGGATGATTGCTTCTCCGTGCGTTTTGGGGGTGACATGGTCGGGCAGCCCCGCCTGGCCGTGGCGATGCCTGAAACCTGAACGACCAACCGAGTACCGTTGAGCCCGCCGCCTCTGCCCGGCGGTCGAGTGGGTCAGCTTCCGCAGCCGTTCACTCGACCTTGCTGTGGTTTTCACTCACTCACCCCGCTACGCTGTACCCATGACTGCCGATGCCCCCATCCATGCCCGCAATGTGACCCATCGCTACGGGCAGCGCGTCGCACTGGATGATGTCAGCCTCGACGTCCCGCCGGGGGTGGTGTTCGGGCTGCTCGGCCCCAACGGCGGCGGCAAGACCACGCTGTTCCGCATCCTGACCACGGCGATGAAGCCCGACCAGGGGCAGGTGACGGTGTGCGGGCACGACGTGGCCGGTTCGCCGGGCGCGGTCCGGCCGTTGATCGGGGTCGCCTTCCAGTCGCCGAGCCTGGATCGCAAGCTGACCGTGGAGGAAAACATCCGTCATCAGGGGCACCTGTACGGGTTGTCCGGGGCGGCGCTGAGGGAGCGCGGGCGGGAACTGCTGTCCAGGTTCGGCGTCGCCGATCGGGCCCGCGACCGGGTGGAGACGCTGTCCGGCGGGCTGGCCCGGCGGGTGGACCTGGCCAAGGCCCTGCTGCACCGTCCGCGCGTGCTGCTGCTGGATGAGCCCAGCACCGGGCTCGATCCGCAGGCCCGCTGGGAGCTCTGGCGTCTGCTGGACAAGGCCCGCCGCGAGGAGGGTCTCACCGTGCTGATGACCACGCACTTCATGGACGAGGCCGATCGGTGCGACCTGGTGGGCATCCTGGATCGCGGCAAGCTGGTGGCGAATGGATCGCCGGAGCAACTCAAGCGGGCCATTGCCGGAGATTGCCTCAATCTGGAAGCGGAGGATGCCGGCGGGCTGGCCGGCGAGATCCGCACGCGCTTCGATGCGGGTGCCATGCTGGTCGACGGGCGGGTGCGGATCGAGCGCGAGCGGGCCCACGAGCTGATCCCGCCGTTGATGGAGGCGTTCGGCCCGCGCATCCAGGCCTTGTCGCTGAGCAGGCCGTCGCTGGAGGAAGTGTTCATCCGCCAGACGGGGCGCGGCTGGGAGCAGGGGGGAGAAGCGAGCAGTGAGAAGTGAGAAAGGATGCACCCATCATGGGTTCCCCGTATTTACGAATGGCCGACGCTCTCGAGAGAATTGAGAATGGAGAATTGAGAAAGGCGCCCTTCAGCGGGCGGCTTGTTCCTGCCGCTCGCCCCTCTATCGGGCTTTCCTCGATACTCATTCCTTCTCCCTCAGCACTCAGCACTCGGCACTCAGCACGATCACGGAGGGCATCCCCATGTCGGTGATGACTCTCAGTACGTGGACGTTGATGAAACGAGAGATAGTCAGCTTTCTCCGCCAGAGCAGCCGGGTGGTGGGGGCGCTGGCGTCGCCGATCGTCTTCTGGCTGCTGATCGGCATGGGGCTGGGGCGCTCCTTCAAGCCGCCGGGGTCGACCCATGAGAGCCTCACCTACCTGCAGTACTTCTTTCCCGGCACTCTGGTGATGATCCTGCTGTTCACGGCGATTTTCTCCACCATCTCGATCATCGAAGACCGCCGCGAGGGCTTTCTCCAGTCGGTCATGGTCTCGCCGGCGCCGCGGGCCAGCATCGTGCTCGGCAAGATCCTTGGCGGCACCGTGCTCGCCTGGCTGCAGGGCATGCTGTTCTGCCTGCTGGCACCGCCCAGCGGCGTCCATATCACTCCCGCCGGCGCCATTGGGCTCATCGGCATCGTGTTCCTGGTCGCCTTCGGGCTGACCGGCCTGGGTTTCCTGGTGGCCTGGCCGATGGAATCAACTCAGGGCTTCCACGCCATCATGAACCTGTTCCTGCTGCCGATGTGGATGCTTTCCGGGGCGCTGTTTCCGGCGTCGGGCGCGCCGGTGTGGCTGCAGTGGGTGATGGCGCTCAATCCGGTGACCTACGCGGTGGCCGCGGTGCAGTGGATGTTCTACGACGATGTCGCTGCGGTGACCGGCGGCAACCCGCCTTCGCTGGTCACTTCGTTGGCGGTCACG
>CAYVVX010000057.1:10206-13757 GCA_964455315.1 uncultured Planctomycetales bacterium
GCGGTCACGGTGGTTTTTGGTATGGTGACCTTCGCCGCTTCGGCGGTACTGGCCGGGCGAGGGGGGCGACGGAGCCCGACATGACATCACCGAAACATCAGGATGAGGATCTCATGGACCCCGCCGACACCGAATGTCCCGTCGACGCGGGTCGCGGCCCTGGAAAGCTTCTGCTGCTGGCGCTGATTCCGCTGTGCGGGCTGGGCGTGGGGCTGGCCTTTCCGCTGCTATACGGCGGCGGCTGCGACCGTAGCGAACCGGGCAAGGCGACCGGCACCCGGGCGGAGGACAATCGCCCGCTGCCGATCATCTTCGAGTTGCCTGAATTCTCGCTGACCGAGCGGAACGGCGACACCATCACCCGCGAAAGCCTTGCCGGCAGGGTGTGGGTGGCCGATTTCATCTTCACCACCTGCCCGGGCCCGTGTCCGAAGATGACCGCCCACATGGCCCAGCTTCAGCAGGCCCTGGCCGACGCGGAGGACATGCGGCTGGTGTCGGTCACGGTGGACCCGGCCACGGACACGCCCGCGCAGCTCAGCGCGTACGCGGACGAGTACCATGCCCTGCCGGATCGCTGGCTGTTTCTGACCGGGAGCATGAGCGACATCTACGAACTCTGCGTGCAGGGCTTCAGGCTGGCCGCGCCGACGTCGCAGCCGGCCGAGGGCGAGCTGGTGACCCACAGCACCAAGTTCGTGCTGGTGGACCGCAAGGGTCGCATCCGCGGCTACTACGAGGGCGAGAGCCCCGCCCAGCTTCAGACCCTGCTCGATGACGCCCGGCGGCTGCTCCAGGGAGAGGCGGACCCCTCCTGACATGGACGTGAGTTTTCTTCCCCCGGTGAACGCGACACTCAACGGCATCGCCGCTGTGCTGCTGGTGTGCGGCTTCGTGGCCGTGAAGCGGCGGCGGCTGGAGACGCACAAGCGGTTCATGCTGGCGGCGTTCGCGGTCTCGGCCGCGTTCCTGGCATGCTACCTGTTTTATCACATTGCCAAGCAGGTGCAGGAGGGGCAGGGGCACACGACGTTCCGCGGCACGGGCCTGCCCAGGGTGATCTACCTCATCATCCTGGTCACGCACCTGATCCTGGCGATTGTGAACCTGCCGATGGTGATCGCCACGCTGTACTACGGGCTGCGCTCGCGATTCGAGCAGCACCGCAGGTGGGCCAAGCGCACGCTTCCGATCTGGCTGTACGTGTCGGTGACCGGCGTGGTGGTCTACCTGGTGCTGTACCAGATGTATCCGGCGGGGTAGCGCAAGGAGTGCGCCAATTCATTGACGCGTGATTCATCAAGACATTGCCTGCGGCGATAAACTGCACATGCGGCGATCAGTTGCCGCACTTCTGTATGACTCGCGGCTTACCTGCGGCTGACAACCGTTAGCTGAAAGCCGCTTCACCTACCTCCTGATCTCCCGGCTGGCCAGCTCGATGGCGCGGTTCATCGCGTCGGCGACGTCCTGAAACCTCACCTTCGTCTCCGGAGGCAGCGGCATCTTCAGCTTCTCGCGCAGTGACGCCCGCACCGGGATGTTGCGGGATTCGCTTTCCGCCAGCAGCCGTTCGCACTCCGCCGAGGTGAGGAAGTCGATCAGCTTCTTTGCCGCTTCCGGGTGCGGCGCGCCCTCGACCATGGCCACCGAGTTGGGGATCAGCAGGGTGCCGCCGTCGCCCAGGTCGGGGTAGCTCAGGTCGATCGGCTCGCCGCGCTCCCGGCGGGCGTACACATCGTCGGTGTCCGTCGCACAGATCAGCCGCTCGCCGCGCCCGACCAGGGCGGCCGCGGTGGCGTTGCCGTCCATCAACTCGCCCCGGATCGCGCGGTTCAGGTCGCGCAGCCAGGCGACGTAAGCGTCCTCGCCCCACAACGCCAGGCAGGCCGCGAAGTGGCCCCGCGTGGTGCCGAAGACCGGATCGGCCACCGCGACCTGGCCGGTCCAGCGCTCATCGGCGATGGCCCGCCATGTCGCCGGCACATCTTCAGGTTTGAGCTTATCCGTGTTGTAGCCCAGTACGCGGGCCCGCAGCCCGAACGCGGTCCAGCGGCCCTGCGGGTCGCGATACCGCTCGGGGATGTCGTCGGCGGGGGGGCGATACTCGGCCAGCAAGCCCTTCTCCGCGAGCTGGATGGTGTTGAACACCTCGCTGGACCAGAACACATCGGCCTGCGGGCGCTGCCGCTCGGCCTCGATGCGGCGGACCAGGCCGGTGGTCTTGCCGGCTTCGGTGTCGCCCTTGAGGTTGACGCGGATGGAACTTGCCTTTTCGAATGCGGCGACAATCTGCCTGAGAAAGTGATCGTCGACGCTGGAGTAGAGCGTCACCTCGGCCGTGGCGGCGCTGTCGCCGTCGCGCCGGCAGCCGCCGGTCGCGAGCGTCACGCTCGCGGCCAGAATCCCCAGCGTGAAGGCTGCCCGACCAGGAGTCAGGCCCGACCGGTGAGCGGCGCGCGGCGGCATCGGGAACCTCACATGTTGGGAGGGTTACTGCTCCGGCTGTTCCGCATCGACCGCCTTGACCTTGTCGGCGGGCAGGGCGGAGCGCTCGCGGTCGAAGAACTTCTTGATCGCCGTGTGGTAGACGCGCGGGATCTGCTCGCGGTCGATCGCGTCGGTCACCTCGCGCTCGCGGGCGATGGCCGCTTCGACGTAGTTGTGCGAGACCTCGCCCTTGAACTGTTCGCCGTCGACAAACTGCTGCGAGATGATCCGCCCGGCTTCGGTGTGGACTTCGGTGCGCTTCATGACCGTCTTGTAATCGGTCTCCGCCTTCTGGGCGACGTTGCCCTCGCCTTGGCCGGGATTGGGGCCCATGCCGCTGCCCTGGCCGCTGCCCTGGCCCGGGTTCTGTCCCATGCCCGAGCCATTGCACTTGCCGCAGGGCTGGCCGTTCTTCATCCCGGTGCCGTTGCACTGCGAGCAGCCCTGCCCGAGCTGATTCTGCATGTTCTTCAGGTCGCTGAGCGTTGAACTCAACTGGCTCATCTGCTGCTGGAGGGCCTCCATCTCCGAAAGCTGTTCGCCGGTGGCCTTGAGTCCCTCCTGGGCGGGCTGGGAAAGCTGCCCGGCGCCGTTGGAACCCTGGGCGGCCTTGGAGAGGTTCTGAGCCATCTGCTTGGCGCAACTGCCGCCTTCGCAGCGCTTCTGAAGCTGCTGCATCATCTGCTGGATCTGCTGCTGGTTCATGCCCTGCTTGGCGAGCTGTTCCTTGACCGCCTCGGTATCCTTCTTGCTGAGCTGCTCCAGGGCTCGCTGCACCTGCTCGGGGGTGAGCCCTGCCTTGGCCAGATCCTCGGCGTTCTTCTTCTGGTCGGAAGCGGCCTGCTCGATCTTCTTGGAAAGCTGTTCGAGCTGTTCCTTCAGTTCCTTCGCCTGGGCCTGCTCCTCCGGGGTCTTGGGGGCCTTGGCCAGCTCGTTCTTCAGATCTTCGAGAGCTTCCTTGGCCTTCTCCATGTCCCCCCTGGCGAGGGCCTTGGCGAGTTGTCCGACAGCGGTGTCGGGCTTCTGCTGGGCGGCGATCTGCCGCATGATCTTGCGAAATT
>CAYVVX010000058.1:0-12272 GCA_964455315.1 uncultured Planctomycetales bacterium
CCGCGCCGTCGGCCCGCCACCCGTCAGGCAACCTGGGTGCGCCGAAGGTTCACGAACCAATCGCACCCAACGCTCCACATGCGGACTTGACAACCCCGGCATCATAGAAGGCAACAGAGAAAGCCGGACAGGCTCCCTCTGTTCTCTCCGTTTCCTCCTGTTCACATGATTTGAATGGTTCGGAGGGCAACCCCCTTGCCACGTCACCCGCGCGGCCGCATACAATGCCTTCGGGGTCCGCCCGACAGGGGAGGCATGCGGTGGCGAAGCCGTCGGTTGTCGTATACGAGAAACCGGGCGATCAGCCCGAGCACTGGCGCGGCTTCGCGGCGGGGTTGTGCTTCATCTATTTCTACTTCCAGTTTGTCCACAGCGCCTGGTGGGTTCTCGTTATTCCCCGGCCGGGCTGGCGAATGTACTATCAGCACGAGACCTGGGCCCGCGAGTTGTTTCTTGCATTGAGCGCCCTTTCGGCTTTCCTGCTCGGCAGAAACCTCTGGTTCAACGGACGGAAGGGTCGCTGCTGCCTTTGGTGTCTCCTGGGATTGAGCTTTGTAGTGTTGGCGGCATACGCCGACTACCTGAACTGGGTTCGCATTGAGGCATTGCCTGGAACCCGCGGGTCATCCTATGGGCTGAAGACCGCAGTCCAACCATTCCACCCCGGCGTCCCCTGGGTGCTCATCCTTCCGATGGTTCTTTGGCAGACACTCCGACGGGATTCGAGTCGGCGCAATGCGACCCTATGGGCGCGAATGGCCTGCGCGTGGATGGTTGGCAGCATAGCGATGGAGACGCTGGTGGAATATGGCCTCGCCCACCACTTGACCCGGTACTTCGAGAGAATTCAGGTTCCGGTTCGTGCAAGTCTGATTCTGGGCGCTCTCGGAGTGGTGGCGGCCGCTGGTGTGCTGACTGGGCGGAGGTGGGCGTATTGGATCCCGCTTGCGATCGGCATGTTCATCGCGATTGACTCAATTCAGTCCGCCTTCATGCTTGGCCAACTGGTCAGATCCTCCGTCCAGTCCATGCTCATCGCTTGCCCTCAGCCCGTTCAAGGTTTTGAGCCGTGGCCATACTATGCGGTCCTTAACGGGGATACCTTCAGCATCCTGTTTGTCTGGGGAATCGGCCACGCCGGCCCCTGGTTCCTCATCGCTTGGTACGCGCGCAAGGTGCCGATGCGCACACCGGTCGACGACGGCTCGCCCTATCCCCGGCGATACTGCGGCAAGTGCCTGTTCAACCTGCACGGCGTGGAGGCGGATCGGTGCCCGGAGTGCGGGAATCAGCTCGCGCCCGCACCCACTTGATCGGGCGTAGCCGCACGCGGTCGCCCGTCGCACGCGACGGGGCTAAACAATGCCGCGATCCCGTCGCTCGCCACGAAGTTGGACAATGCCGCCCGTCGCTCGCGATGGAAGGGAACCACCTTCCACCCATCGCACCCCACGGGGCGAAACCGAATACAATGCCCCCATGCCCCGAGCGCCTCGTCATCCCGGTGTGTGGATTCGCCAGTCGCACCTGCCCACGCTGGCCGAGCTGCGCTGGCTCGCGTCGCCGCAGGGGCGGGCGGTGTGCGACGAGATGGCGACCGGCGATGGAGCGGATTCGCCCGCGGCCATCGAGCGCTGGCGGCAGCGGCTGGCGCCGGAGCACGTCGCGGCCGCGTGGGGGCAGGTGGTCCTGCGGCGGCACGCCGCGGCGAAGTTCGAGCGGGCCGCCGAGATGCTCTTCGACCGCCAGGGGCTCGAGCAGGCCAGCGATGAGACCGTGGCCCGCTGGAAGGGGAAGCGGTTCGCGGGCATCGGGCGGGTGGCGGACTTCTGCTGCGGCATCGGCGGCGATGCCATCGCCCTGGCAGCGGGGCGGCAGCTGGTCGGCGTCGATCTTTCCGCCGAGCGGGCGGCCATGACCCGGCACAATGTGGAGGTTTACGGAAGCTCCGTTGATGTCCAGGTCGGCGACGCCGCCAAGCTCCGCCCCGACGCGGACGCCATCCACGTCGATCCCGACCGCCGCGCCGGCGGCAGGCGCCGCCATGCCGTCGAAGAGGGCTCGCCCGGCACGGCCGACCTGCTTTCGACGGTACATCACTACCGGCACGCCGCGATCAAGCTCTCGCCCGGCGCCGAACCTCGCGACCTGCCCATCGATGGCGAATGGGAGCTGATCAGCCATCACGGCCAGTGCAGGCAGGCGGTGCTGTGGACCGGCGCGCTGGCCACTGCCCGACGCCGGGCCAGCATCCTGCCGCAGGGCGTGTCCATCGCCGCGGAGGAGGATGCACCGCCGCCCTGGCCGGAGCCGCGGACGCCGCGGGCCGGCGATCTGCTCTACGAGCCCGACGCGGCCGTGGTCCGGGCGGACCTGGTCGGTCTGCTGGCGGAGCGCCACGCGTTGGCTCCGGTAGACGCCCGGATCGCCTACCTGGTCGGATCGGCGGTGGTCGATTCACCACTGCTGACCGGTTTCCGCGTGCTGGAGGTGATGCCCTGGTCGTTGAAGCCCGTTCGCACGGTGCTCGGCGGGATGGGCATGGGCCGGCTGGAGATCAAGACCCGCGGCTTCGCGGTGAAGCCCGAGGAGATCCTGGCCCGATTGCGGCTGAGCGGATCGCGCAGCGCCGCGCTGTTTCTGACCCGTGCGGAAGGCAAGCCGCTCGCGATTATCGCGGAGCGGATGCCGCCGGCGGTGGGCCGTGCCGGCAACGCTCGTGCCTGACAGCGCGAGCGCCGACCGAGATCCCTTCCGATCGCGGCAGGAGCCCGTCGACTTCCTTCGGATTACCCGATCAGGATGCGTTGCCGCTTGAGCCGTTCGATGAAGCCTGGTCGGTCGGGGCTTGCGGCTCGCCGATCGGCTCCCAGCCGACGCGGGCCCGGATCTGCTCCGGGTCGTACCAGGCCTTGAGCACCTCGATCTGGCGCTCCATGCGCAGGTACCTTCGCAGGGCCTGCTCCATCTCCTTGTACTCGTCGGTGGTGATGGGGACGGGTTCGATGTACTGGGCGACCACCCACTGGGAATGATCCCGCTGTTCGAGCGTTTCCACCGGCGCCGGCTGGGTCGTGCTGACGCGTGCGGCCATCTCCTGGAGCTTGGGCATCAGCCCGCCGGGACCGTAGCTGCTCAACTCGGGCACGGGGATGAACCCCTCGGTCATGACCCCAAAGCCCATGTACGACTTCAGCGCGAACGGCTCGGGACGCTTCAAAGCCTTCTTGCCGAGCTTCTCCACCAGCGCCGCATCGTTCGCGAATCCGTCGGCCAGCGTTCCGCCGGACCGGGCCACCTCGGCCAGCGCGTCGGCCGCGGCTTTGGCAGCTTCATGGGCCTTGATCAACCGCACGTCCTTGACGAGTTGCTCGCGGACGGGCTCGGTGGACTCCGGCGGCATGGCCTTGCGGACGGCGACGGTCCGGAACACGAAGCCGTTCCCTTCGTAGTCGAAGAATGGCAGGGCGGTGGTCTCGTACAGCTTGCGGTACAGCTTGGCCTGCGGCGCATCGTCCGCCGGCGGCTCGGCCAGCCCTTCCACCAGGTAGGCCGCTTCGGGCATGCGGATCTGCTGGGGTTGTCCCCCGGAGGAGATGCTGGTGAATGAATAGCGGAGCGGGAATTCGGCCGCCCGCTGCAGCCCTTCCTGGGTGAGCAGGTCGGTCCTTCCGTAAGTCAGGGCGTTGCCGTAGCGCTCCTGCAGGCGATCGATCAGCCCGGTGTAGAGTTCCGCCGATGCCAGGGTCGCCGCCGCGTCGGCCGGCGCGCTGCCGGCCGGCTGCGTCGCGGTGAGCTGGCGGTACTGGCTGCTCAACTCGCCGACCAGTTCGTAGGCGATGCGCCGGACTTCGGACTTGGCCTTTTCCCGCTGCAGGCGCTCGACGACGCTGGGCTTCGCCGCGGTGAAAGTGCCATAGGGCAGACGCGCTGGCGGCTGCCCCGGTGTGGCCGGCTGGGTCGCCGGCTGGAGGAATTCCGACGGATGGGCTTCCCAGTACGTCATCGCTTCGTCATCGCCGACCTGCTGGGTCCTGGCGACCTGCGCCAGGTCAATGCGAATGAACTCCGTCTGTGCCGCCTGGGGCACTTCGTAACCGAATCCCTCGATCCCCAGCGAAGGCTGACTGGCTGCCGATTTGTGCTTCTCGAACTGGGCCTTCAGCTCCTCGTCGGTCGGCTGGTAACTCTCGTCGATGAACTTCTGCGCCGGGACGATGACGAAGTCGAAGCGATGCTTCTCCAGGATCTGCTCCGCGATCCGCTGGATCTCCGCGTCGCTCACGCTCACGCCCCCGGCGGCCGCCCCGGCCGTTCTCAGGATGCGCAGATATGATCGCAGGGCCTCGTCGATCTGGGCTGCCGTGCGGTGGTGGGTCTCCCGCACCCGGGCGATCAATTGGGGGCTGAGCTGGGCCCGCTCCTTGAACGTCTGCACCTCCGCCATGGGTACCTCGATGCCCTGGCGCCGGGCGGCGGCATCAAGCATGTACCACTCGTCCTTGTCCAGCGGGGTGCCGCGGACCCGGGGCAGGTAATTGGGCACCTGGTCGCTGGGCATGCCCATTTCCACCATGTTCGTGGCCCACGGAAAACTGGCCGTCGCCAGCATCCGCTGCAGCGTCTCAAGCTGCAGGTACGCGGGCAGGACATCCTCCTGAAGCACGACCTCGCCGTAGACCTTCGCGCGGGGCTGGTCCAGGCGGGCACCCTGCTGGCTCAGCAGGGAGCTCAGCGCATCGCCCGCCAGCCAGACGACCAGCAGCAAGGCCATGAACACGGCCAGCAGGTGCTTTGTGTACTTACGGAAGAATTTCATCATGGCTGCAATGGCCTCTGTGGAGATACCTTCTCGGGCAATCAGTAAAGGGGATTCAAGATAGTCAGACTGCGGCCAAAAGCAAGCGTCCGCAGCCCCCTGCGTTCAAGTCCGAAGTTCGATCCTGATTGGCTTTTCGGTCGGATTTGGGCTGCCTATCGTATTCAACAGGGATGAGAATCTGCTGATCGGCACCCCGGGACCGGTTGATTCCGGCTGCATCTTCCTATAATACGCGCGAATGGGATTGCAGAGCGGCTGGTTCACCGCCGATAGATGCAGCGGCTTCGAGGGCGGTGCCGAGCATGCGCGAGTTGCCCGTGGTATCGCTCTCGGCCCGTAGAATTGAGGCTGTATTTTCATACCCACGGGCGGCGATGTTTGGAATGGTCTATGGCAGCTGAGACGACAACACGGAAGAAGAAGACCTCCCGCAAGAGCGGTCGCAGTGCGCGCCCGTCCTCAGATGTTCGCGAGCCCGCATCCCGACGGGAATCCGCCGGCTCCAAATCCCTGGTGATTGTCGAATCCCCGGCCAAAGCCAAGACCATCAACAAGTACCTGGGCAGCCGGTACGTCGTCCGAGCCTCGATGGGGCATGTTCGCGATTTGCCCGAGACCGGCCTGGCGGTGGATATCGACAACGATTTCGCCCCGACCTACCACCTGGTTCCCGGCCGGCGCAAGGTGATCTCCGAGCTGCGCAAGCTGGCCGAGAACGCCGAGACGGTTTTTCTGGCGACCGACCTCGACCGTGAAGGGGAGGCCATCGCGTGGCACCTGGCCGAGGCGCTGGAACTGGGCTCTGAGCGGACGCAGCGGGTGGTGTTCAACGAGATCACCCAGAGCGCCATCCAGGAGGCGTTCTCCCATCCGCGGTCCATCGACATGGCCAAGGTCAATGCCCAGCAGGCCCGGCGCATTCTCGACCGCATCGTGGGCTACGAGTTGAGCCCGCTGTTGTGGAAGAAAATCGCCAAGGGGCTGTCCGCCGGGCGGGTGCAGTCGGTGGCGGTGCGGATGATCGTCGAGCGGGAAAAGGAAATCCGCGCGTTCGTTCCGACCGAGCACTGGTCCATCGACGGCGCCTTCGCGTTGTCCCGGGATCAGGCCCGCGCCCTCGCGCCGCGGTGGACGGAGTTCCTGACGACGGCCGAAGGCGACAATCGGCGCACTCAGAAGGACATGAACGCCTGGCTGGCGAAGGAGCGCGCGTTCCAGGCGTCGCTGGTCTCGATTGACGGCAAGGAGTTCAAGCCCACCGGCACGGTCGGCGTGGACGGCCAGGCGCCGAGCTTTGAAAGCGCGGTGGTTGAGGCCCGCGACGTGGCTGCAGCGCTGGGCTTCGTGGTCGATCGGGTTCAGGAAGAGTCCTACACGGAATACGAGAAGCACGGGCTCCGGCTCGTCCGGCTGATCGGGCATCTGGACCAGGACAAGGCCCCGCCGTTCACGGTGGGGGATGTGCAGACCAAGCGGACCAGGACCAAGCCGTCGGCGCCGTTTACCACCGCCACGCTTCAGCAGGCGGGCAGCTCGTTCCTGAGCTTGTCCACCACGCGAACCATGCAACTGGCCCAGGCGCTGTATGAGGGCATCGAACTGCCGGGCGAGGACGGTCCCGTCGGCCTGATCACCTACATGCGTACCGACTCGACCAACCTCAGCGGCGAGTCGCTGCAGGCCGCCCGCGGCTGGATCGAGCGCGAATGCGGCGGCCAGTACCTGCCCGACAAACCGAACTTCTACGGCTCCGCGAAGCGGGCCCAGGAGGCGCACGAAGCCATTCGCCCGACCGACGTGACCCGCACGCCGGAGTCGCTCAAGGATCGCCTCAGCGGGCCGCACTACCGCCTCTATGATTTGATCTGGCGCCGTTTCGTGGCCTGCCAGATGAACCCCGCCGAGTGGGACGCCACCAGCGTCAGCATCCTCGCCGACACCCGGGCCGGCAGGGCCGAGTTCAAGGCCACCGGTCGCGTGCTGGTGTTCGACGGCTTCTACCGCGTGATGGGCGTGCCCAAGTCCGCCGACGAGCAGACCCTTCCCAAGATGGAAGTCAATCACGAGGTCGCCCCGCTGGCCCTGGAGCCGCGCCAGCAGTACACCTCGCCCCCGCCGCGCTATTCCGAGGCGGCATTGGTCAAGCGGATGGAAGCCGAGGGCATCGGCCGGCCGAGCACTTACGCGGCGATCATCCAGACCATCCAGGATCGTGGGTACGTGGACCAGGTCGACCGACGGTTGTATGCCACCGACAAGGGCATGGTGGTCACCGACAAGCTGGTCGAGCACTTCCCGGACGTGATGGAGTACAAGTTCACCTCGCTGATCGAGGATGAACTGGACAAGATCGAGGAGGCCCACCTGGACTGGGTCAAGGTGCTCCACGATTTCTACGACCCCTTCCACAAGGATCTGCTGCGGGCCCATGACGAGATGGAGGCCGCCAAGGCCGAGCCGAGCGACTACACCTGCGAACTGTGCAACGCACCGATGGTGTACCGCTGGGCCAGGACCGGGCGGTTCCTGTCCTGCTCCAACTACCCGGAGTGCAAGGGGGCCATGAACATCGACCGGCAGGGCCGCCCGGTCGGCAAGCAGCAGGTGGACGCCAAGTGCGAGGTGTGCGGCAAGGACATGATCCTGCGGCAGTCCCGGCACGGCTTCTTCCTGGGCTGCAGCGGCTATCCCGAGTGCAACGCCACCGTGCCCTGTGACAACACCGGCGAGCCGCTCAAGCTGGTCACCGAGCAGGAGCTGGAGGAGCCCTGCACCGCCTGCGGAGAAGGTACCCTGAAAGTCAGGCGCAAGGGATTCCGGGCGTTTCTCGGCTGCGACCAGTATCCCAAGTGCAAGGTGTCCAAGCCGCTGCCCGAGGGTGTGCGGCTGGAGAAGAAGTCCGCACCGGTCGAGGAGGCCGGCGTGCAGTGCGAGCGCTGCAAGCGGCCCATGGTCATCCGCAGCGGGCGCCGCGGCAAGTTCATTGCCTGCAGCGGATTCCCGCGCTGCCGGAATTCCAAGCCAATCGAGAAACTCGCGGAGCTGCAGGCCAGCCAGCCGATCACCGAGGAAGCCGTCGCCGCGGCCGCCGCCGGTGCGAAGACCAGGTCCGCCGGTAAGGGCAAGGTATCCCTGGAGGAACTCGGTACGCCGCCGCCGGGCTTTGCCTGGACCCGGACCGGCAAGCCGGTGGTCGAGACCTGGCCGGAAGGGGAGCTGCATTGCCCCGAGTGCGGCAACACGATGACGCTGAAGGCGGGTCGGTTCGGGCCGTTCTACAGTTGCACCAACTTTCCGAAGTGCCGCTGCTCGGTGAATCTGCGCGGCGAGGCCAAGAAGCGCGCAGAGGTGGAGATGCCCCAGCCGGCCAAACCCAAGCCGATTCCCACGGACGTGCCTTGCGACGAGTGTGGCGAGCCGATGCTGATTCGCACCGGGCGGTCCGGCAAGTTCCTGGGCTGCAGCAAGTATCCCAAGTGCAAGTTCTCCAAGCCGCTGCCGGCTGAACTGGAAAGTGTGGCCGCGGCCGCCAAGAATTAGAGCGTCACGGTGCGGGCCCGTACCTGGTCCGGACGGGCCGGCGCTATCATCTCCTCCATGGTCCGCGGAAATCGCGGTGAAAACTCGCTTACCTTTCCGACGCGACCGACGTCTCATGCAGAGAGGTCGCTGAGCCGGCGATACGCGAGGTCAGCCTGAAGTCCCGGTTGCCTCGGAAGGGTGACAAGGAATTACAGGACCATGCCCCTGGGTGAACCGATAGAACAACCGAGCGATGATCGCCGGTGGGGCTCCCACCGGACGTTTCGCGTATGTGCTTTACGGATAGTGGGTTATGATCGTTTCTGGATTGACAACGTTGCCCCGGGCACCTAATATGAAGTGACGGGCTCGTCAGGCGGGTGCCTGAATGATGATCGGCCGTGCGGTCCTCATGCCCGCTGCGGAGCGGCGGTGAGGCTCGGCACAACCACGGGCGATCCATTCCACACCGGTCGCGCGGGCCCAGGGGCCACTGTTGACAATCGATAGCGTCCTCGTCGTGGGGTCATGGAGGAACGTGTTCATGTCCAGTAATGAGAACATCCTGGCGATCATCGATCGTTCCATCGATCAGCAGCAGTTCATCAGCCAGCACTGGGAAGGCAGCTTCAACGAATACCTTGCGCTTGTTCAGAAGAACCCGGCCGTCGCCCGCAACGCCTTTCAGCGGATCTACGACATGGTCCTGCACTTCGGGTTCGAGCGCTATTCGCACCTGAAGCACGATTATGTGCGCTACAAGTTCTTCAGCGATCCGATGGGCAACGGCCAGGACGCGATCTATGGTCTCGACCGCATGCTCATGGCGCTGGTGGATTTCTTCAAGTCCGCGTCGCACGGCTACGGGACCGACCGGCGCATCCTGCTGCTGCACGGGCCGGTGGGATCGAGCAAGAGCACCATCTCGCGGCTGCTCAAGAAGGGGCTCGAGCATTACTCGCGGCTCGACGAAGGAGCGCTGTACAGCTTCGCCTGGAAACTGACCGACGAGAACGGGCAGACCTACCTGCACGCCTGCCCGATGCACGAGGAGCCGCTGAAGCTGATCCCCATCGAGGCCCGCAAGGCGGTCCTGGCCGAGCTCAACGCCGACGCGAAGGAAGGCCGCGAGATCCGCATCGACGGCGATCTCGATCCGTTCTGCCGCAAGACCTACAGCGACCTGCTGCTCAAGTACAATGGCGACTGGCGCAAGGTGATGGATCACGTGGTGGTGCGGCGGATCATGCTGTCTGAAAAGGACCGTCGCGGCATCGGCACCTTCCAGCCCAAGGACGAGAAGAACCAGGACTCCACCGAGCTGACCGGTGACATCAACTACCGCAAGATCGCCGAGTACGGGTCCGACTCCGACCCGCGGGCCTTCAACTTCGACGGCGAGCTCAACATCGCCAACCGCGGCATGATCGAGTTCATCGAGGTGCTCAAGCTGGACGTGGCCTTCCTCTACGACCTGCTGGGTGCCTCCCAGGAACATACCATCAAGCCCAAGAAGTTCGCCCAGACCGACATCGACGAGGTCATCATCGGGCACACCAACGAGCCGGAGTACCGCAAGCTTCAGAACAACGAACTGATGGAGGCCTTCCGCGACCGCACCATCAAGATCGACGTGCCCTACAACACGCGGCTGTCCGACGAAATCAAGATCTACGAGAAAGACTTCGGCAAACAGCGGGTTCGCGGCGTTCACATCGCTCCGCATACCATCGAGGTGGCAGCCATGTGGGCGGTGCTCACGCGGTTCGAGGTGCCCAAGAAAGCCGGCCTGACCTTGATGCAGAAGCTCAAGCTCTACAACGGCAAGAGCCTGGCCGGCTATACCGAAGACAGTATCCGCGAGTTGCGGCTGGAAGCCCCGCGAGAAGGGATGCAGGGCATCAGCCCGCGTTATATCCAGGACAAGATTTCGAACTGCCTGGTGTCCGATCTGGCCATGCAGGACAAGAGCATCAACCCGTTCATGCTGCTCAACGAGCTCGAGACCGGATTGATGCATCACAGCCTGATCAGCGATGAAGAGATCAAGAAGCACTATCGCGAACTGCTCAACGTGGTGCGCGAGGAATATGAGGACATCGTCAAGACCGAGGTACAGCGGGCGATCAGTGCCGACGAGGACGCCATCAAGCGGCTGTGCGCCAACTACATCGAGAATGTCCGGGCCTACACCCAGCACGAGAAGGTTCGCAACAAGTACACCGGACGCGACGAGGAGCCCGACGAGCGGCTCATGCGCAGCATCGAGGAAAAGATCGACATCCCCGATTCGCGAAAGGACGACTTCCGCCAGGAGATCATGAACTATATCGGTTCGCTCGCCCTGGACGGCAAGAAGTTCGAATACCACACCAACGCCCGGCTGCAAAAGGCGCTGGAACTCAAGCTGTTCGAGGACCAGCGCGATACGATCAAGCTCAAAAACGTGGTCAGCGGCGTGGTGGACGACGAAACCCAGGCGAAGATCGACGTGGTCAAACAGCGGCTGATCAAATACTTCGGCTACAACGAAACCAGCGCCACCGACGTGCTCAACTTCGTGGCCAGCATCTTCGCCCGAGGCGACAGCAAACAGGAGGAATAGGATTGGGGGGTTGGTCAGTAGTCAGTCATCAGTAGTCAGTGGCGGAAGAATCTATCCGACGTAACGCTGACAATCGACTACCGACCGCTGACAACTGACCACGGACAACTGACCATGAACACTTAATACCATGCTGCTCAAGATCCAGAAAGACCATCAGCGCTTCCGGCAGATCGTCAAGGGACGGATCCGGGAGGATCTGCGCAAGTTCATCACCCGCGGAGAGCTGATCGGCAAGGAAGGCAAGCACCTGATCAGCATCCCCGTGCGCGGCATCGACATCCCGAACTTTCGCTACGGCGACAACAACGATGCCGGGGTGGGCTCGGGCGACGGCAAGCCCGGCGACGAAGTCAACGCCGACGGCGAGGGCATCGGCCCGGGCGGCTCGGAGCCGGGCCAGCACCTGCTCGAAGTGGACATCACCCTGGACGAGTTGGCCGACATCCTGGGCGAGGAACTGCGTCTGCCCCGGATCAAGCCCAAAGGGCACCATTCACTGACCAGCCACAAGGACCGTTACAGCGGCGCCCGACAATCCGGGCCCGAGTCGCTGCGGCACTTCAAACGCACCTTCCGCCGGGCGCTGCGCCGCCAGATCATCAGCGGGATGTACGACCCGGATCGGCCGCGAATCATCTTCGAACGCGGGGACAAGATCTACCGCAGTTGGAAGACCGTGCTCCAGCCGCAATCCAACGCGGTGATCGTCTACATGATGGACATCTCCGGCTCGATGGGCGACGAGCAGAAGGAACTGGTCCGGCTGGAGGCATTCTGGATCGACGCCTGGCTGCGACGCAACTACCAGGGGGTCGAGAGCCGCTACATCGTTCATGACGTGCGCGCGGCGGAGGTCGACCGCCACACCTTTTTCCACCTGCGCGAAGACGGGGGCACGCGGATCAGCAGTGCCTTCAAGACCGCCCAGGAACTGCTCAAAACGCACTATGCGGCGGACGAGTGGAACATCTACCTGTTTCACTTTTCCGATGGAGACAACAGCAGCGAGTCGGACAACCGGGAATGCTGCCGGCTGCTCCGCGAGGAGTTGCTGCCCCAGGTCAACATGTTCGGCTACTGCCAAGTAGCCAGCGCCTACGGCAGCGGCAACTTCATCAACGTCCTGCATGATTACATGCAGGGAGAGGAAAAGGTGATTACCACCCGAGTCAACGGAAAGGACGACATTTACGACAGCATCAAGTCGTTTTTCTCGCCCGGGAAGTAGGGGCAGCCATGTTCAGACCCTTGCCCAGAGACATTGCCGAGCAGGTCGAGACCATCGCCGGTTATGCCCGCGAAGAGGGACTCGACTTTTAC